>CAMWTG010000050.1 GCA_947177115.1 uncultured Clostridia bacterium | reverse complement strand
CTTGAGGGTGCTTTTGGTTCTTTTCCCACAAGGGAAAAGAACGCCCCCGCGCCGGTGAGGCGCAAAGCCAAGAAAAGAAAAATTGCGGGAGCGGCTCGCAGGGCCGCCAAGAAGGAATCACAATGAGAGAATTTACCGCCGGGACCTATGACGTGGCCGTCATAGGCGCAGGCCACGCCGGTATTGAGGCCGCCTTAGCCTCCGCGCGGCTGGGGCAGAAAACTATCTGTTTTACCATCAACCTGGACGCCGTAGGTAACATGCCCTGCAACCCCGCTATTGGGGGCACAGGAAAGGGCCACCTGGTCCGGGAGCTGGATGCTCTGGGCGGCGAAATGGCCCGGGCGGCGGATGCCGCCTGCATTCAGTACCGCCTCCTCAACCGGGGGAAGGGACCTGCCGTCCATAGCCTCCGGGCCCAGGCGGACCGCCGCCGCTATCAGGAAATCATGAAGCACACCCTGGAGCGGCAGAAAAATCTGACTCTCCGCCAGGGAGAGATTACCGAAATCCGCTTGACAGACGGGCGCGTCAGCCATGTGGTCCTCCACACCGGCGCCGTATTCCAGGTGAAATGCGCTATTGTCTGTTCGGGTACCTATTTGAACGGAAAGACCATTGTAGGCGAGTGCGTCCGGGAGGGCGGGCCTGATGGTATGTTTGCCGCTGGCGCTTTGACGGACTGCCTGGTGAAGCTGGGACTGTCCCTGCGGCGGTTCAAGACGGGTACGCCGCCCAGGATCAATGCCCGCAGCGTGGACTTTTCCAAAATGGAGCGGCAGGACGGAGACAGCGAGACTATGCCCTTCTCCTTTGAGACGGAGGGCCGTCCGGTAAACCGCGCCGTCTGCTGGCTCACCTACACCAATGAAGAGACCCACCGGATCATCCGGGAAAATCTGGACCGCTCCCCTATGCACAGCGGCGTCATTGAGGGCGTGGGGCCCCGGTATTGCCCGTCTATTGAGACAAAGGTCACCCGCTTCGCGGACAAGCCCCGGCATCAGTTGTTTATCGAACCGATGGGGCTGGACACCGAGGAACTGTATATTCAGGGCTTTTCCTCCGCCATGCCGGAGGACGTGCAGCTGGATATGCTCCGCACGATTCCCGGTCTGGAGCGGGCGGAGATGATGCGCCCTGCCTACGCCATAGAGTACGACTGCATCGATCCCCTGGAGCTGAAGCCCACGCTGGAGTGCAAAAAGATCCCCGGCCTGTACGGCGCGGGGCAGTTCTGCGGCTCCTCGGGGTATGAGGAGGCGGCGGTGCAGGGCTTCGCGGCCGGGGTCAACGCCGCGCTGGCGCTGAAAGGAGAGGAGCCTCTGATCCTCTCCAGGGGGCAGTCCTATATCGGGACGCTGATCGATGATCTGGTCACCAAAGGCACTAATGAGCCCTACCGCATGATGACCAGCCGCAGCGAATACCGCCTGCTGCTGCGGCAGGATAACGCAGACCAGCGGCTGTGCGCCATCGGGCACAGGATCGGGCTGGTGTCCGATGAGCGGCTGGCAAAGGTGGAGGCGAAGTACGAGGCCGTCCGCCGGGAGGTGAAGCGCCTGGCTTCCCACGGCGTACCGCCTTCGGAGGAGCTGGACGCCTTCCTGGCGGAACGGGGGACCACGCCGGTCACGGACGGCGCGCCGCTGATCGCCCTTTTGCGCAGGCCCCAGATCGGATATGCGGACCTGCGGCGGTTTGACCCGGGCAGGCCGGACCTGCCGCAGGATGTGGCGGAGCAGGTGGAGATCTCCGTCAAGTATGAGGGCTATATCCAGCGGCAGATCCAGGAGGTGGAGGAGCTGCACCGCATGGAGAGCCGCTCTCTGCCGCCGGATACGGATTACGCCGCTATCCAGGGCCTGCGGCTGGAGGCCAGAGAGAAACTGAACGCTGTAAGGCCCCTGAATTTGGGCCAGGCGGCGCGGATATCCGGTGTGTCCCCGGCGGATGTGGCGGCGCTGATGATCTGGCTGGAGAGGTGAAGATGGACAATACGCCAACTATAGAAACAGAACGGCTTATTCTGCGCAGGTTCTGCCGGGAGGATATTCCCGCGCTGTTTGCTATTTACAGTGACAGGGATGTCAACACCTACCTGCCGTGGTTCCCGCTGACAACCTTGGCGGAGGCAGAGGAGCTGTTTGAGCGCGAGTACGCAAAAGCCTATGAACAACCGCGGGGCTATCGATACGCGGTTTGTCTGAAAACAAACAACACACCGGTCGGGTATGTGCATCTGGGCATGGACGGCGCCCGTGACCTGGGTTATGGCCTCTCCAAAGGCTGTTGGCACAGAGGAATTACTGCTGAGGCGGCACGGGCAGTTGTAGAGCAAGCCGGGAGGGATAGGGTGCCCTATATCACGGCGACCCACGATGTCAACAATCCCCGCAGCGGCCATGTCATGAGGGCGCTGGGGATGCGGTACCGGTACACCTACCTGGAGCAGTGGCAGCCAAAGGATATCCCGGTGACATTCCGGATGTACCAGCTGAATCTGGACGGCGATGAAACGCGGGTGTACCGGGAGTATTGGGAACGGCATCCGGTCCACTATGTTGAGGATATCTGATATGGAAGACGTACGCTTCTGCGACATTGCCAGCCACCTGCGGAGCAGGCGGGGACGATCCTGATCGATGGCATACCGGTATCTGAGATTTTTGACCCAGCGCTATATGAACGGGATAAACTGTGTATCTTATGAAAGGAGGTCGTTTATGTCGGATATTTCTCTGTGCTATACTAAGCAGGGGGCGGGGCCCCCTTTGCTCCTCCTCCACGGCAATGGAGAGGACGGGAGCTATTTTATCCACCAGATGGAATACTTCTCCCGCCGCTACACAGTCTACGCCGTGGACACCAGAGGCCACGGCCAATCCCCGCGGGGAACGGCTCCCTTTACCATTGCCCAGTTCGCCGAGGACCTGTCGGAATTTATGGACGAGCAGGGCATCCTCCGGGCCGCCATCCTGGGGTTCAGCGATGGGGGGAATATCGCCCTGACCTTCGCCCTGGCCCACCCGGGGCGGGTGAGCCGCCTGATCCTCAACGGGGCCAATCTGGACCCTTCCGGGGTGACGCCCCAGGTCCAGATCCCGATCGTGCTGGGATATAAGATCGCGTCCCTGTTCGCCGGGAAAAGCCCCAAGGCCAAAGCCCACGCGGAGATGCTGAGCCTCATGGTCAACGAGCCCCACATCGACCCGGAGGAGCTGAAAAAGCTCCGGGCCCGCACCCTGGTGATCGTGGGCACCAAGGACATGATCAAGGACGAGCACACCCTGCTCATCGCCCGCAGCCTGCCCCGCAGCCAGCTGGAAATCATTGCGGGCGACCATTTCATTGCCGCCAAGAACCCCCACGCCTTCAACCGGGCGGTGGACCGGTTCCTATCTGAACCATAAGGAGAACCCCTCTATGAGAATGTTTTTCGCGATTATCCTCTGCAAGCTGCTCCGCTTTGCCGGGAAGCTGGTGGGCAAGGGCAGCTCTCTTCCCGGCCAGTACGCGCTGAAGCTTTGCCCCGATGTGCTGGGCCGGGTGAAGCTGCCCTCCTGCGTCATTGCCGTCACCGGCAGCAACGGCAAGACCTCCACTGTGGAAATGATTGCCGCCATCCTCCGCAAAAGCGGCAGGACCGTGGTCTATAACGAAGAGGGGTCCAACCAGATCGAAGGGGTAGCCACCCTGATCCTCTGCAACAGCACCTTTTCCGGTAAGATGCGGGGGGATGTACTGCTGCTGGAAAGCGATGAGCGGTATGCCCGCCGGTCCTTCAAATGGTTCCATCCCACTCATTTCGTCATAACCAACCTTTACCGGGACCAGCTGACCCGGAACGGACACCCGGAGTGGGTTTATAACGCCATCCTGCCGGCGATTCATCCGGAAACCACTTTGGTGCTGAACGCGGATGACCCGCTGGTGTCCTGCTTCGCGGAAGGGCATGAGAAGGTGAAGTGGTTCGGTCTGGACCGCTGCTCCATCAGCACCGGGGAGCACCACGGCATCTACCACGATGGCGCCCGGTGCCCCGTCTGCCAGGGACGGATGGAGTACGACTGGTACCACTACGAGCACATCGGTCGGTATCACTGCGCAGACTGCGGCCACCACCGGCATGACACGGATTTTGCCGTCACGTCTTTGGACCTGGAAAGCGGAAAACTGACCATTGACGGGGATACGGAGATATCCCTGGCGTTCCGGAGCATCTACAACGTCTACAACATTTTGGCGGCGTGGTCCGTCTGCTCCCTGGCGGGCGCGGATAAGGCAACCATGGCCTCCGTAATCAGCAACTATATCCTGAAAAACGGCCGCATGGTGCAGTTTACTCTGGGAAATCATCACGGCGTCCTGCTGACCAGCAAGCACGAAAATTCCGTGGCCTATGACACCAATCTGGCCTATATCCGCCATACGAAGGAGCCCTGCCAGGTGCTGATCATCGTGGACGCCATTAGCCGGAAGTATTTTACCGGGGAAACCAGCTGGCTGTGGGATATCGACTTTGACCAGCTGAACTGTGAGCAGGTCAAAAAGATCATCCTCTGCGGAAAGTATGTCAATGACCTGGCCATGCGGTTTGACTACACAAATATTGCGGCAGAAAAGATCGCTTGTTACGATACCGTCCCCCAGGCCGTTGGGGCACTGAAAGCCGGGGGCGGCGAGGAGCTGTATGTGGTGACCTGCTTCTCCGACCGGGACAAGCTGCTGGACCTGGTCCAGCGGGAGCAGTAAGGAGGGCTGACGATGGAACTGACAATTGCGCATCTGTACCCGGACAGCATGTCCCTGTACGGCGAATATGCCAATGTGGCGGTCCTCCGCCGCCATCTGGAGGTCATGGGCGTGGAGGTCACGGTCCGGAATTTCAGCTGTGAAGATACCCCAGACTTTTCCGATGCAGACTTTATCTACATGGGCGCAGGCACGGAGAAGCGGCAGAAGAGCGTCCTCATCGCCGCCCCCCATTACACCCCGGCGCTGCAGGCCGCCGCAGAAGGCGGCGCGGTGGTCCTATTCACCGGAAACGCCATGGAGACCCTGGGAGCCTCCGTCACCGATGCGAAAGGCCAGGTCTGGCCGGGCTTCGCTCTGGCGGAGTTTACCACCGTGGAGACGGACCGGCGTACTCCCGGCGATGTGGTGGCCTCTCCCGCCCTGTGGGACGCCCCGGCGGTGGGCTTCATGAACAAGTGCAGTCTGACCCACGGCATCACCACGCCGCTGTTCAAGGAGCTGTCCCTGGGTTTCGGCAACGATGCGGAGCACGGTCCGGAAGGCTATGTATCCGGCAGCGTATTTGCCACCCACCTCACCGGCCCGGTGCTGGTGAAAAACCCGGATTTCCTGGACATGATCATCCGGCGGCTGTTCGCCCGGAAGGGGTGGGAGCTGCCGGAACGCCTCCCCGTCCTGCCTCATGAGCGGGAGGCTTACAATGTGACATTAAGGGAGCTGCAGGCCCGGATCAAATGATCCGCCATCAAAGCCCAAGACGATTTCTGTCCTGTGCGCTGTTTACGGTCTTTCTCCCACCCGGTCACTCCGGCCGGCGGGAAACTGCACATTGACGTTCCGCTGTTTTTTTGCTAAAGTAAGTTCCGGCAAGGATAAAAACACGTCCCGGTCGGTAGTCCGGGAGCGGCGGAAACGCCGTCAGTAGCCTTCCTCCTTTGGTCGTCCCTTCCTTGCGGCACTTTTTAAAGGAGGAACTGACCATGGAAACTGCGAAAGCAAAGCTGACGGTGCTGTTCGACCCGCCTTTCTGGGTAGGACTGTTCGAACGGGAAAACGAAGGGCGTTATGAAGCCTGCCGGGTAGTGTTTGGCGGAGAGCCCAAGGATTTTGAGGTCTACGCCTACGTATTGGACCACTATCACCGGCTGGATTTTTCCCCCGCCCTGCAGGCGGAGGCCGGCGCGGACCGGCGCATCAATCCCAAACGCGCCCAGCGCCTGTACCGGCGGCAGACACAGTGTACCGGCATCGGCACCAAAGCCCAGCAGGCACTGCAGCTCCAGCAGGAGCAGAAGAAGACGGAGCGCCGCGCCCTCTCCCGGGAAGTACGGGAGGCGGAAGAGGCGCGCCGGTACCAACTGCACCGAGAGAAGCGGAAAGAAAAGCATCGGGGCCGGTAACGGTTTCCAAACAGCAGGGAGACCCCTGCGTCTCCCTGCTGTTTTACTCCTTACTGTATTCTTTATAGTCAACACACTCGAAAATCGGTAAAGTTCGGCGGTAAAAATGTGGCGTGGACTGCGTTGTCGTCCTTGACGGGCGTCAGCCCACCCGCGTCCTCCGCCTTGCCACACCGCATTTTTCCCCGCCTCCTTTTTACCAATTCTCAAATGTGTCGGCTATATTCTGGCATAAGCCCTTGTCCCGCGATCAAAAGAAGTCCGCTGTGGATCATTTCACAGCGGACTTCCTTCTTGAATGGATATTTAAGCTTTCTTTTCCAGAATACTCATAAATTCCTCGCCGGTGATGGTTTCCTTCTCACACAGGAACTTGCTGAGTTCATGCAGCTTGGCCTCGTTGTCCATCAGCAGCCTCAGGGCTTTCTGGTGCTGGGCCTTCACGGTGTCAACCACCATCTGATCGATCTTGGCGGAGGTCTCCGGGGCGCAGGCCAGGGAGGTATCGCCGCCCATATACTGGTTGGTGACGGTCTCCAGCGCCACCATGTCGAAGTCCTCCGTCATGCCGTACCGGGTGACCATGGCACGGGCCAGCTTGGTAGCCTTCTCAATATCGTTGGACGCGCCGGTGGTGATGGAGTGGAACACCAGCTCTTCGGCGGCCCGGCCCCCGGTGAGGGTGGCGATCTGGTTCTCCAGATCCTCCCGGCTCATCAGATTGCGTTCCTCCTGCTCTACCTGCATGGTATAGCCCAATGCGCCGGAGGTGCGGGGGATAATGGTGATCTTGGCCACCGGGGCGGAATGGGTCTGGAGCGCGGCCACCAGCGCGTGGCCGATCTCGTGATAGGACACGATCATCCGCTCGCGGTCGGAGAGGATCTTGTTTTTCTTCTGATACCCGGCAATGACCACCTCGATACTCTCCTGTAGGTCTTCCTGGGTGACCAGCTTCCGTCCCTGGCGCACCGCCCGCAGGGCGGCTTCGTTGACCATGTTGGCAAGCTCCGCGCCGGAGGCTCCGGAGGCGGCCCGGGCAATCGCGTTGAAGTCCACATTCTCGGCCAGCTTTACCTTGGCGGCATGGACCTTCAAAATAGCCTCCCGGCCCTGGAGGTCCGGCAGTTCTACCGGTACCCGGCGGTCAAACCGTCCGGGCCGCAGCAGAGCGGGGTCCAATGTCTCGGGCCGGTTGGTAGCCGCCAGAATGACTACGCCTTTACTGCCCTCAAAACCGTCCATCTCGGTAAGCAGCTGGTTTAAGGTCTGCTCCCGCTCATCATTGCCGCCCATGCCGGAGCCGTCCCGCTTTTTGCCGATGGTGTCGATCTCGTCAATAAAAACGATACAGGGAGCCTTTTCATTGGCCTGCTTAAACAGGTCCCGGACCTTATTGGCGCCCATGCCCACAAACATCTCCACGAACTCCGAGCCTGAAATGGAGAAGAAGGGTACTCCCGCCTCTCCGGCCACGGCCTTGGCCAGCAGGGTCTTGCCGGTGCCCGGAGGGCCTACCAGCAGCACGCCCTTGGGCATCCTTGCGCCGATCTCCTGATATTTTGCGGGATTGTGGAGGAAATCCACCACCTTGCTGTCCAGCATGGTGAGGAAGGTGCCGTAGTCCACCTGGATGATCTCCTGCCGCATTAGCCGGGGGAACAGAAAGGTGTTCAGCAGGATCATAGCCAATAGGACCACCATGTAATAAAACAGCAGCGGTTTTTTAGGCCTTTCTACTTTTTTCATTTTTATCTTCCCTTTCAAAATGCGTTTAATTTGCATTTTATTCTATAACAAAGCCCGGGGGAAATCAAGTGCTGTTTATGAACAGTTAGGGAAATCAATTTTTGCAGAGAACGGTGTTGTAGGGGCCGATGTCCTCATCGGCCCGTCTTGCTGGAACTGCCGCTCTGTTCTCAAAACGGCCCGATGAGGACATCGGGCCCTACAAATAGGGTATTATTTCCTGAAAATTGATCTCCCTGGGTGAACCGTAAATGCTGTTGACGGTATCAAAGCCGTTTGCTATACTTTATTCAACCTATCGCGATCATCAAAATTCATAACACGTTGTAGGGGCGTATATCATCCGTCCGCATGATCACGCGGTGCGTGCCGGCAGAGGGGGCGGGTCAGCCCCTACAGGCCGCTGGCTGGAATTTTGAAGATGGCTGTAAACAAGGAGGCGCGATGCCATGCTGTATTTTCGCAACGACTACGGCGCAGGAGCCCACCCGGCGGTGCTGGAGGCCCTGTGCGGGAGCAATGCAGAGCTGACGCCGGGATATGGGACGGACCGGTACTGCCGGAGGGCGGCGGAGACCGTCCGCTCCCTTTGCCGCTGCCCGGAGGCGGCGGTCCACTTTCTGGTGGGCGGGACCCAGACAAACAAGACGGCCCTTGCGGCCTTCCTGCGGCCCTATGAAGCGGTGGTGTCCGCCGCCAGCGGCCATATCTGCGTCCATGAGGCGGGAGCCGTTGAACAGGATGGCCACGCGATCCTCCGCCTCCCCGCCCCGGACGGCAAGCTGACGCCGGATCTGCTCCGCGCCGCCATGGCCGGCCCCGTGAACGAGCATACGGTCGTTCCCCGTCTGGCGTACATCTCCAATACCACCGAATTGGGGACGGTCTACAGCGGCGCGGAACTGCGCTCCCTGCGGGAAGCCTGCAGCGAGCTGGGGCTGCTGCTCTACTGCGATGGGGCGCGGCTGGGCAGCGCCATGGCGGCGGGGGATACGGACTTTTCCGACTATGCGGCGGCCTGCGATGCCTTCACCATCGGCGGCACAAAAAACGGGCTGCTCTTCGGCGAGGCCCTCGTCATTGTGAATCCCGCCCTTCAGCCGGGTTTCCGCAATTGCATGAAGCAGCAGGGAGCCATGCTGGCCAAGGGGCGGCTGCTGGGGGTGCAGTTTGAAGCTGTTTTGCGGGACGGGCTGTACCTGTCCCTGGCCTCCCACGCCAATGCCCTGGCGAAACGGCTGGCGGAAAGTCTGGAAAAATCAGGCATCCCCCTGCTGGTCCAGGCGGAGAGCAATCAGGTCTTCCCCATTCTGCCGGACAGGGCCGTGGAGGCGCTGCGGCAGGACGTGGAATTTGAGGTGGAACGGAAAATGGACGGTGCCCGTACCTGCATCCGCTTCGTTACCGCGTGGCACACTGCGGAGGCGGATGTGGACGCGCTGCTGGAACTGTTGGAAAACCTGGAGAAATAACCGAGAGCGGCAGGATGGATCGTCCCCTGCCGCTTTTGAAATATTTTCCGCTGCCTGTGTGATAAATCCTATTTCTCCGGTGTTATATAGATGAGGCCTCAAAGAGGAAAGGAGCGATGAGATGACTGCTGACCAGTTGGCGGAGCTGTTTGGACGGTACGGCAACGATGTATACCGCTTCATCTACAGCTATACCCGCCACGCCGCCGATGCGGAGGACGTATGCCAGAGCGTATTTTGCCGCCTGGCGGAGGGGCGGACGGAGCTGGAGCCGGGGAAGGAAAAAGCCTGGCTGCTGCAATGCGCCGCCAACGCTTGCAAGAACCGATTCCGGTTCCTGCGCCGCTGGGAAGGGCTGCCCCTGGAGGCGGCGGAGTCCATTCCGGACGAAACCAGCCGGGCGGTGCTGGAGGCCGTGCTGTCGCTCCCCATGAAATACCGGGCCCCGGTGCATCTGTACTACTACGAGGGCTACAGCCAGAAGGAGATTGCAGAGATCCTTGATCTGAGCCTGACGGCGGTACAGACGAGGATGCTGCGGGCCCGGGCGATGCTGAAGGAGGTTTTAAGCGATGAAATCACATTATAAACAGGCGATGGATGCCTTGGTCCTCTCCCCGGAGGCAGAAACACACATCCTGACCTGCCTGCGCCGTCCGAAACATCGGATAAGATTCCGTCCCGCCGCCATCGCGGCAGCGGTACTGCTCCTGGCCCTGGGCGCCACGGCGGCGGCTGGCGGCGTTGCTCTCCATGAGCTCCCCGCAGCCATCATCCAGAGCCTGCAGCCTGTCCGGCTCAGCGACACAGATCAAGGCATCTCCATGACGGTCCAGTCCGCCGCAGTGGAGGACGGCGTATTTACCGCCTACATTACCATGACGGACGAGCGGGATGGGGACCGGCTGGCCCAAGGGGTGAGCCTTTACGATAGCTACCGGATCGGCACTCCCTACGGCGCTGGTATGATGAGCTTTGGCTGTCAGCCGCTGGGTTACGATGAATTCAGCAAAAGCTACGGATACTTGGTTACGATCAGGGCCAAGGACAACGCGGGACAGACCATCGACTTTCCCAAAAGGAAGTTCACTTTCTCCGTCCGGCAGCTCATGCTGGGACAGGATCGTACAAAGCCGGAACTGTCCCTGGATTGGGACACCCTGCCCGCCAGACCGCGCACCCAGCAAAAGTATTGCTTCGGCGGCAGCTATATCGAGGGATATGAGCCGGCCCAGCAATCCTTCGGCAGCATGGTGGATTTTCTCCAGCCTGGAACCATGGACGTACCTGTCGCAGACGGCGTTGCCATTACCGCCGGCGGGTTTCTGGACGGCAAGCTCCATCTGCTGCTGCGGTACGACAATACCGGGCCGGATGACCACGGCTGGCTCCAGCTGATCTCTCCGAAGGACGGCCGCGCAGATGTTGCCGCATGCGTTTCCATGGCTTACCGGGAAGAAGACGGCACTAAATATGAGGAATTAATCTACGACATCACCCCCGAGGACCTGGAGGGCCGCGTCCTCGCCGGGGAATTCACCACCGGCGGATATCTGCTGAACGGGGACTGGAAGGTGACCTTCACCATCCAGGACGGGGAGTAACGTTCATCAGGGAGATCCGTGTTTAGCCGGACGGTCCTCCCATAGCACAGACTGTGCAGGGGCGGACAATGTCCCGCCCGTTGTCCACCGAATACCCGCGAGGTTCGATAGCGCGGCAATTGTCGATACAAGCAGGCGAACAATGCTCACCCCTGCACGGGATTCTGCCGCTTTAGAGCCTGTTTGATATCTGTGTACGCCCAGATGGCAAACAGGCCCTTAGGGATTGTGTGTTGCAAAATTGATTTCCGCGGTCCAAGAGAGTCCCATTTGCAGCAGGATAATTATCAGAGTACAGCTCCACCAACAGGAAAGACGGCAGCAAAAGAAAATTTAAGACCTTTCCATTTCCTTTGCATAAAATCCCCGCCCCTGGCGCACAATGGTACTGGAGGCTGACCCCTCCAGTACAGCAGCCGCCCAAGGGCGGCGGGATGATGAAAGGAAGATTTACTATGGACAACAGAGGCAAGCGGCAGGCTGCCTCCATCTTCGGCGGCATGGGCTTCTACATAGCCCTGCTCGTCTGCGTAGTCGCAGCCGGAGTGGTTGGCTATTTTGCCCTGCTGAAAGACGATCCCAAGCCCCAAAATGATACCGTTCCCAGCGCCGCGGCGGACCCGGAGCCCGCCCAAAGCGTCTCCGTTCCGGAGCCTGAACCTGCAAAACCGGTTATCAATGACACACCCATTACCGTAGAGAAGCCCGTAGTCAAGCCCATTGTCGAAGCGGAGAAGCCAGACAACACACCTGTGGAGGCCGACATCCTCTATAACGAGGACGATGCCCCTGTGGAGGAACCGGCCCCGGTCCAGGCCGTGGAACCCATGATCATCGTGCCGCCTCTGGACGGGGAGACGGCGGCGGCCTTCTCCGTGGACCAGCTGACCTATGATGCCACTCTGGGCGACTGGCGGACCCACGATGGCATTGACATCCGGGCCGAGGCCGGTACGGCGGTGGTGTCCGCCTCCGCCGGGATCGTCCTCTCCGTGGAGGAGGACGGCCGCATGGGCACCACCATCCGGGTGGACCACCGCAATGGTTATGTCACCACTTACGCCAGCCTCCAGCCGGAGACCAGCGTACTGGCGGGAGACGAGATCCCCGCCGGGGCGGTGCTGGGAGCGGTGGGCAATACCTCTCTCACCGAGGCCGGACTGGGCGCACACCTCCATTTCTGTGTAGAAAAGGACGGCGAGCTGGTAGACCCGGCGGAATTTTTGGAACAATAATGCAGCGAGGCGGCGCGGCAAAAAAGCCGCGCCGCCTCCGTTTTGTTGGATTGACTGGCAACAGGAAAGATCTTCCGCACGGAAAACATCACTTGACAAGGGCATACAGGGTAAAGAAGCAA
Source organism: uncultured Clostridia bacterium (assembly GCA_947177115.1). GTDB lineage: Bacteria > Bacillota > Clostridia > Oscillospirales > Oscillospiraceae > Pelethomonas. Next base: position 410 of record CAMWTG010000050.1, on the reverse strand, counting down.
GCAGCCGAAAACAAGAGATAGACCGCCAGCAGCACGCTATTCCGAACTAAAGAAACCAAAAAACAAAAGACAAGCATTATGGAAATGATGACGGAATCCCTCTCATTCATTTATACTTGTTTCCAAACTGCAATAATGCTGATGTAATTCATATATTTTTTGCTGCATTAGTTTTATTAGCTCCAATGGTTCCAACACAGTGGCGTTGTTCCCAAATGGCAATATATAATCTGCAACCCATTCTAAAGCAGCATGGTTTATTTCCATGTCGATTATCCCGCCGCCTGTTGGAAATGTTTTTAATCCGTTTGCAAGTAAACATTCACTTTCACAGCGTTTAACACCTATATCCGTCAGTTGGATTTTCATATGGTAATCATTCTTAACCTCTGTTTTTTCAAGATATTCTT
>CAMWTG010000049.1 GCA_947177115.1 uncultured Clostridia bacterium | reverse complement strand
GTGAACTGCTGGCTCTTCTCTGGACTGACCTGGACGCAGAAGCCCGGACGATCTCTGTCACCAAGCAAGTCAACCGAATCAACGGCGAACTGGTAGTCAGCCCGCCCAAAACACAAAACTCCGTCCGAACGCTGGCGATCCCGCAGCAGGCGGTGGACCTGCTGATCGAGGAGCACCAAAAGCACCCCGGAAACCAGTACATGTTCCCCTCGCCCAAAACCGGCACTATGTACGACCCGGATGCCTTCCGCCGTATCCACGACAAAATACTGAAAGCCATCGGCGCGGAGCACGTCCGGTTCCACGACATGAGGCATCTTTTCGCCACCTTGTCCCTCAAGAACGGCGTAGATGTGAAAACCCTTTCCGGGGCCCTGGGCCACTACTCCGCAGGCTTCACCCTCAACACCTACGCCCACGCCACTGCACAAATGAAGCAGGACGCAGCGGACACCATCGGCGCTGTCATCAGCCAAGCGATGTAGCAAAAAATAATTCTCAAAATTGGACAGCACCGGACGGCAGGATCCCGTCCGGTGCTGTTCCGTCCTATCCAAATCTATCCCCGTGTGGGTCAGCACGTGGGTCACACAGGAAACCAAAAAATAAACGCACCCCAAAAGTGTCAAAAACAAGATAAAACCCATCAAATCCGTTCGGATTTGATGGGTTTTGGTGGAAGCTACTGGACTCGAACCAGTGGCCTCATGCGTGTGAATATTCGATAGAACAGACAACAACATACTTCCCTCTCCGTCCGGGCCTTTTGGGCCCGGATTTTATGATTCCGGAGTGCTGCTTCGTCCATCGTATCCGTACGGTCATTTCCCGTAGTGGGTCAGGCTGTGGGTCGGCAAGACGAGTCCAATTCCTGAACCTGACGCTGATGTCCGCCAACTTTGCTTGAAGCTGAGGAATATCCCCCCCCAAGTCTGATTTCTCCCCCTGCCTGTGTGGCAGGGGAAATGTATGAATAAAATTCCGGATCATTTTCAAGAAATGATCCGCAGAGCAGAGCAAATGCCCTTGCATGAAAACACATCAAAAGTCCTGTCCCCCGATCTTCTGGTAAAATATCCTGTAGCAATGCACCGTATTTTACAGAAGGGAGTCGGCATATGACGGACACTACATACGGCTATGTCCGGGTATCCACACAGGAGCAGAATGAGGCGCGGCAGCTTGCCGCCATGCGAAAGTTTGGCGTAGCGGAGAAGAATATTGTGACAGAAAAACTCTCAGAAAAAGATTTTAAACGGCCCCGGTACCAACGGCTGGTTGGTAACCTATGCCCGGGAGATGTGTTGGTGGTCCAAAGCATTGACAGGTTGGGACGGGATTATACGGAGATCCTGGAACAGTGGGCTGGCATCACAAAAAACGGCGGGCCGCTATCGTGGTGCTGGACATGCCTCTGTTGGATACCCGGCAAGGGCGGGATCTGACCGGAACGCTGATCGCAGATATCGTACTTCAGCCGCTCAGCTACGTTGCACAAACGGAGCGGGAGAATATCCGCCAGCGGCAGGCCGAAGGCATCGCGGCGGCAAAAGCCTGGGGTGTGCGCTTTGGCCCGGAGGCACAGGCCCTGCTGGACAGCTTTGACAGCTTGCGGCAGGCGTGGCGTGAGGGAAAGATCACACTGCGAGAGGCAGCGATTGGCGGCGCTGGTAGTTTTGTCTATGCTCACAGAGCGGCCCGAAAGAGCCCTTTCAGCGGAATGGACGTCTTACAAATCCGGATATTTGGGATTTTCACAGCAGCTCTCTCCCCTCTGCATCACCATCCGGCAGGACCTCCGACAGCGGCCAGACGTAGCAGCGGCACACCACCGGATAAGGGCCGAAACAGTATTCCGTATCCCGCAGGTACACCGCGCCCTGGCGCTCATAGAGCTCCCTGGCCCGGGCGTTGTCCCGCACTACGCCTACGGAGACGCCTTCATATCCCTGCGCCCGGGCTTTTTCCCAGACTGCGCGGATCAGGGATGTGCCAACGCCCTGGCCCTGGCTGCGGCTGTCCACATAGAGGGAGGCCATATTCAGCCACTTACTGCATCCCTCATCTGGCTGGCAGGAGGCCAGGCCGGCTACCGCGCCGTCCCGCTGATTCACCAGCACCTCCCGGTCTGGCCTGGTCAGGATGCGCGTCCAGGTGGCCTCGCCCTCCGCCAGCGTCAGGCTGGCCAGATAGTCCTCCGGCAGGATGCCCCGGTAGGTCTCGCGCAGAGCCTCCACATAGATCCGCGCCAGCGCAGGGATGTCGTCCTTTGTCGCTTTTCTCAGCATAGCTTACCACTCGCCTCCTTGCTCCGATGCCGCCAGGACAGCCTCGTGAAAAGCCCTGCGGCACGGGTCGATATTCTTGATCTCTCCCGATGGGACAGCCAGCCGGTTGGTCAGCAGAACGCCGCCGATCCCCCGGTCCGGGCACAGGTAGAGGCTCGTCCCGGTGAACCCTGTATGGCCGCAGCCGCTGGGGTACCGGGGCCCCATCTCAAATCCCAGGCCCCGTCCATACGCCTGTTCCTCCATCGCCTGATGGAACACTGCCGCCTCTGCTGTCAGATAAAATCTCCCCAGCGCCGCTATACCGGCAGCATCGGAGAACAGGCCCGCATGGCCGCTGACACCGTCAAAAAAGTACCATGCGTTGCCATCATTGGCCTCCCCGGCCACCGCCGCGCCCTCCGGGCGGAAACCGTCAAAGGAAATGCCCCTCTGCCGGCACATCTCCCGCTCGATGCCGTTTCCAAAGCAGGATACTGCCAGAGACCTCCCCTCCAGGGCCTCCCGTCCGCAGCCCTTCGGCAGATAGGTCAACACCCGGATCCCCAGCGGGCAGCGGATGTACGTCTCCACTGCTTCCGGAAGGCTGCGCCCTGCCGCCTGTTCTACCAGGCGGCCTGCCAGGATGAAGCCCAGATCGCTATAGACCATGGGCGGCTCCTCTCTGCCGGCCTCCAGCACGATCGCCTGCTCCATGCGGTCCCACAGGCTGCCGGTTCCGGCATAAAGGGGATACCACGCCGGAAGGCCGGAGGTGTGGGTCAGCAGCTCAAACAGAGATGCCTCCGCCAGATGCTCCCGCAGAATGCCGTTCTTTTCCGGTATATCCAACAGGGGCAGCACCTTTTCCTCCAGATCCAGCCGTCCTTTGTCCACCAATTTCAGCAAGATCGTGGCGGTAAACAGCTTCGTCAGGGAAGCCAGGTCGAAGACCGTCTCCGGCGATGCATCGCCGCAGGCCCCTTGGCAGAGGATCCTCTGCCGGTCAAAAACAGCAAAGGACGCCGCTTGGAAATACCCCTGTTCCGCAAAGGACTGCACCAGCCGGGAAAACCTCTCGTTGCATCGTTCCATCCCGCAGCCTCCTTATACCTGCAAATACCGGCACACCTGCCGGATGCCCCGCCGGGAATATTCATAAACCGGGATGCGGAACACCCGCTCCGGCATCCACTCCAGCTCAAAGGGAGCCCGCAAGGTCACACAGGCCATCGGGACCTCCAGCTTTGTCAGTTCTTCCAGCAGCGCCATCTGCTCCGGATATACCGTGGCGTTCAGCGTCCCGGCTACCACCGAGGTCCCGCCGGCTACCCATTGCAGGATCTCCGCCCGTTCCCGTTCGCCGGGCCGGAGGGGCATTTCTCTGGCCTCGCCGCCAAATTCTGCCGCCAGTTCCTCCGCCATGGAGAGCCGCACGGCTTTCTCCGTTACAAGGGACAGCTGCTGGCGGATGGGGCTGAGGAATTTTGGCGCGGCGCCCAAGGGGAAACGCCCGTCCCTGGGCCGGACGCCGCACGCCACGCTTCCGGCGAAAAGATCCTCCGCCAAAGCGATGCACCGCTCCCTGTTCTCCGCCGTCCATGCGGGCGGGGGCCCCGCATAGCGGGCCTTACAGGCAAGCACCCGTTCCACGGATCTGTCGATCTGCGACATGGGCAGCGCGCCGCTCTCCGCCGCCTCCCGCAGTCCGCGCAGCGCAGCGCGGACCTGATCCTCACTCCTGGAGATGCAGACCAGATCTATTCCCGCCATGATGCTGCGGACCGCGCCGGCTGCGGTACCGAAATCGGCGCGGACGGCGTCCATCTCCATGCAGTCCGAGACAGCCAGACCGTCAAAGCCCAGCTCCTCCCGCAGCAGTCCCCGAATCACGCGCTCCGACAGGGTGGCAGGCAGGCCGTCCTCCTCCGTGAGCGCCACGTGAGCGATCATGATAGCCGGGATATCCTCCTCCACCGCCATGTGGAAGGGGACCAGTTCCAGCCGGCGCAGTTCCTCTCTGCTCCTGGACACCCGGGCAAAGCCGATATGGGGATCTGTGGTGGTATCCCCATGGCCGGGGAAGTGCTTCCCCGAGCAGAGGATGCCCGCATCCCGGAAACCCCGCAGCGCCTCCCGGCCCAGACGGGAGACGGTCTGCGCGTCCCTGCCGAAGCTTCGCACACCGATCACCGGGTTCTTCAGATTGTTGTTGACGTCCAGCACGGGCGCCAGCACGAAGTTGATCCCCACGCTCCGCAGCTGCCGCCCGGTCCAGAGGGCCGCGTCATAGACTGCCCGGGGATCTCCCAACGCGGCCAGCGCCATAGCGGAGGGCATCTTCCCCATGGTCTCCGGAAGGCGGGAGACTATGCCTCCCTCTTCATCGGAGGCGATCAGCGGCGGCAGGCCGGTCTCCGCCTCGATCAGTTCCCGCAGGCCGCCGCACAGTGCAGCCAACTGATCTTCCTCCCGCTGGTTATATTGAAACAGGATCACATTGCCGATCTTCTCTTCCTGCACCAGGCGGACAAAATTCTCATCCACCTCCGTGCCGGGCAGACCGGTCAGGATCAGCTGGCCCAGCTTCTCCTGCAGCGTCATATCTCTTACGGTCTTTTTCATAGCTGTCGCACCTCTTTTCAGATAAAAGAGCCGCCGATCAAAGCAATTCTCTTTCACCGGCGGCCTCTTCATCGACTTATTGACTGATCTTACCCATCACCACAGGGTGAGATGCTCCCGTGGCGGCAGGCGCATTGCTGCAAACGCCGTGGATGGCCTCGTTCGCCAGGAGGGCGAAGGCCGCCGCTTCCTTGGCGTCTCCGTCCCGGCCCAGATCCTCGTTGGTCACCACCTTGACCTCCGGCAGGGACTCCCGCAGGAAATTCAGCAGCGTAAGGTTGTAGCTCCCGCCGCCGCCCACGATCAAAAGTTCCGGCAGGCGGGGCAGATGGCGCCGCACGGCGAGGGCAATGGTCCGGGCCGTATAACAGGTCGCCGTTGACAGGACCTCCCCGTCCGAAAGCGATAGCGCATCCGCCGTCCGGTACATCTCTTGCAGGAATGCCTGGTCATATTTTTCCCGCCCCGTAGTCTTGGGCGGCATTTGCCGGAGGTAGGGATCTTCCAGCAGGCGGTCCAGCAGCTCTTCGCTGACTGGGCAGGCCGCCGCCAGGACGCCGCCCTCGTCATACCGCAGTTTCCCCTTGGAGAGCCGCTCCACCACCGCATCGATCAGTACGTTGCCGGGACCTGTGTCGAAAGCGATCAGTTCATCCAGCGCGCCGCCTCTGGGCAGGAAAGTAATATTGCCCATGCCGCCGATGTTTTGCAGCGCGATATCGCTCCCCTCTTTCCGGTATAGCAGATATTCTGTGTAGGGCACCAGGGGCGCGCCCTGGCCTCCCGCCGCCATATCCCGGACCCGGAAGTCCGACACCACCGGCGCGCCGATCTTTTCACAGAGTATGGACACATCGCCGATCTGATAGGTAGCGGATATCTCCCGCCCCAGGTAAGGCTCTTTCACCGGCTGGTGGTAGACCGTTTGGCCATGGCTGCCGATGAGATCGATCTGACCGGGCTCCACTCCCGCCCGGCGGCACAGCCGAAGGCAAGCATCCAGGTACAGTTCTCCCAGCAGCATGTTCATCCGCCCCAACTCCCGGCTGCCGCCAAAGTCCCCCCGGGCAATATCCAGGATCCTCCGGCGTACCTCGCTCTCAAAGGGAATGCTGACATAGGCCAGCTGCTCCATCCGCGTCTCCTCGCCCCAGCCGTCAATGCGGACGAGGACGGCGTCCACACCATCGGCGGAGGTCCCGCCCATCAGTCCGATGACCAGCTTGGAGCGCTTTTTCATCAGTTCTGCCAGCATCATTCCTTTACGCTCCCCAGGGCGATGCCTGCCACGAACTGCTTTTGCAGGATGCAGTAGAGAATGAAGGGGACCAGGAAGGTTATGGTGGCTCCGGCCATAATGAGTCCGTAGTTTTTCTCGAAATTGGTCGCCAGCAGGGACAGCGCCACAGGCAGCGTGTACCGGGTGCGGTCCGTGGTGGTGACCAGGGGCCAGATGAAGGAATTCCAGGTGGAGACAAAGGTGAAGATCGTCAGAGAGACTGTCGCCGGCTTCACCAGGGGCAGCACCACCTTGAAGAAAATGAAGAACTCCGAGCATCCATCAATCTGTGCCGCCTCGATCAGCACATCCGGCACGCTCTTCATGAACGAGCGCATCATCATCACGCCAAAAGCGCCCGCCATCGGGATCACCAGGGCCGAATAGGTGTTCAGCCAATTCATTTCCCGGATGATCAGAAACAGGGGGACCAGCGTTACCTGGCTGGGGATCATCATGGTGGCCAGCATGATCTTATAGACCAGTTCCTTATGGGGGATCGGCTTTTTCTCAAAGCCATATCCCGCCAGCGCAGACACGAAGCAGGTCCACAGGCACGCCAGAACCGCCACGATAGAGCTGTTGACGATCGCCTGGGTATAATTGTTGCGGATCAGGATCGTCTTGTAGTTGGCAAAATCAAGGCTGATGTCCCGCAGCCGGAAGTAAGGGGATTCCGACTGGGTCAGGCTCATCAGGACCATGTATATCAGCGGCAGCGCACACAGCAGCACGAATACCGCCACAAAGACCATGCCCAGGATCGTGACCGGAGAACGCTTTTGCCGGGTCCTCTTCATCGCTTTCCCTCCTTCTCCTTAAAAAACAGGTCCTGTATCAGGTTGACGAGCAGGACGAAAGCCAGCAGCATCACAGCCAGCGCGCTGGCATACCCCATCTTCCAATCCTTGAATGCCGCCTGGTAGATGATGTAGGCCAGGGTCAGCGTGGAGGTACCCGGGCCGCCATGGGTCAGCTGATAGACCACATCGAAGATCTGGAAGGACTGGATAACGCTGAGCGTGATAACCATGTAGGTGATCGGCTTGACGCTGGGGACCGTAATATACCAGAACCGCTGCATGGGCGATGCGCCGTCGCAGGTGGCCGCCTCATGCTGCTCCTTGGAGACGCCCTGGACTCCGGCATAGTAGATCACCAGAAAATAGCCAACGTTTTTCCATACCGCCACAATGCAGACGCACAGGAAAGCCAGGTTCCCGCTGCCCAGCCAGTTGGGGCCCTTGATATCAAACTGGCCCAGCAGGGTATTGATTACGCCGTCAGGCTTGAATATGATGGACCATACGGCGGTAGCCGCAATACCAGAGATGATATAGGGGACGAACATAACGCTTCTTGCAAAGCCGCCCGTCCGGTTCTGCATTTTTTCTGCAAGGAAGGCTGCCAGTCCCAGCGAGATACATACCTGTGCGGGGACCGTGACAATCACATACTTGACCGTGTTCTCCAGCGCGGCCCGGAAAGTTTTATCCTGGAATATCTTCATGTAGTTTTTCAACCCCACGAACTGTGCAGGCGTCAGCATGTTATATTCTGTAAGGCTATAGTAGACCGTCATAAAGATCGTAACAATACAAAATACGGTGATGACTGCGCAGGCGGGCAGGATATACGCCACGCCATAGAGCGCCTGCCGCCGGTTCCGGGTCAAAAACGGACGTTTCCCTTCATTCATCTATTTTCGCTCCCCTTCCTGCCGCGCTGGAGCGGCACAAATCAGCTTACAAAGTCCTCATACTGTTTCATGGTATCATCCAACACCTGCTGGGGCGTCAGATCGCCCATATACATGGACTGGATGTTCTTGAGCAGATAATCATAGAACGCATCGGAGTTTGCGTAAGAGGGCCAGTTGTGGAAAATGTCCGCCTGATCCATATACATGGACTGGAAGCGCTCATCGTCATAGAACTTGGCGTCCTTGGTAATGGGGCACATAGCGTACATCTGCTCGTGGAAAGCGTCCATGACGGGCGCGCTGAGCATGTATTTCAGAGCCTTGACTGCCAGATCCTTATTTTTGCTGTTGGAGGCAACAGCCAGGGAATCCGCCGCGATCCAGGTGGCCTGGATGCCGGTGGGCCCCTTCAGCGCGGGAACGACTTCCCAGTTGATACCGGCCTCGGTCGTTTTACTGGCGCTGCCGGTATCGCCCACATACATGGCCAGGGTACCCTCATAGAAGCGGTCCTTGGGGTTGTCCACAGCCGTGATCGTCTCATCGAATATCCCCTTATCCTGGAGGCTCTTGAGGAACTCCAGCGTTGCCAGTCCACCAGCGTTGTTGATGGCAGGGCTGCCCGCATCGTCCAGGAAACTCTCGCCGGTCTGCCAGTAATAGGGGAGGAAACTGACCATCAGTACGCCCTTGCCGGTACCACCCCAGTTCTGGAGGAAGGGATCCACACCGGGGACCTTCTCCTTGATGGCGAGGCAGTATTCTACCAGCTCATCCCAGGTTTCCGGCGGACGGTCAAAACCGGCCTGGTTGAGAATATCCATGTTGCAGTACATCACGCTGGCATTGCCCACCAGCATGGGCGCGATATACTGTTTGCCCAGGATCTGTCCCAGATCCCAGTACAGATAGTTTTCTGTCTCCTCCGCGGTGAAATAGCTGTCCAGGGGCTCAAACGACCCGGATTCCACCAGATCATAGGGTGTGTCAATGTACACAACATCGGGGCCCTGTTCGGAGATCAGACCCGTGGTGACCTTCTGTATATAGCCGTCCCAGGGGAGAATGACCACCTCAACGGTGCAGTTGTTCTCCGCCTCGAAAGCATCAAATTGCTGGTCCCAGAACATCTGGTCTGTCAGTTCCGCATCAGATTTGGCATAGGGCGGGATCCACACCCGGATCGTCTGTCCGCCGGAGGCGCCGGACGGACCGGCAGGATCGGCCGCGGACGGGTCCCCGGTCTTGCCGCCGCAGCCTGCCAGGAGCCCAAAAACCATTACCATACCCAGGATCATTGCTGTCAATCGCTTTTTCATGATTGTTCCTCCTTTTCGTGTTGCTTTGATCGGTGGTTCTTAAAAAAAGCTTACGCTTCTTTTTCCCTGTGATAGGCATCCAATACCTGCCGGACGCGGCCACCCGCGCGGTCCAGCAGCGCCTGAGCGGACGCGGCGTCTATATCCAGCAGCAGCTTGACGACCGCCGTCTTCGCTTCGCCGCCCGTTTCCCGGAGCGCCTGGCTGGCCTCATCCCGCGTGCAGTCAACGGCCTGCATAACGATATCCTGCGCACGGCAGACCAGCTTCTGATTGGTCTGCCGGACATCTACCATCAGATTCTGGTAGACCTTCCCCATGCCCACCATGCTGGCGGTGGAGATCATATTCAGGATCATTTTTTCCGCGGTACCGGCTTTTAACCGGGTGGAACCGGAGAGCACTTCCGGGCCTGTATTCACTTCCACGGCAGTATCGGCCAGGGCGGAGACCGCCGCGCCGCAGTTGCAGGAGATCGCCGCCGTGCGGCAGCCCTCCGCGCGCGCCCTTCGCAGCGCGCCAATGACGTAGGGCGTCCGGCCGCTGGCAGTCAGTCCGATGACCGTGTCCCGGCTGGTCAGCCCTACCTTCTCCAGGTCCCTGCCGCCCTGCGCTTCATCGTCCTCCGCGCCCTCCACCGCCTTCACAAAGGCCCTCTCCCCGCCGGCCATGAGACCGATGACCTCCTGGTCCGTCACCCCAAAAGTGGGAGGGCACTCCACGGCGTCCAAGACACCCAGCCTTCCGCTGGTACCCGCGCCGATGTAGATCACCCTGCCCCCCCGGCGAAGACTGTCGGTAGTCCAGGTGATGATCTCCGCCACCTGGGGCAGGATCTCTTTTACGGCCTCTACCACCTTGCCGTCCTCCCGGTTCATGGCGGAGATGATTTCCACCGGCGTCATCTTGTCCAGATCCATCGTAGAGGGATTACGCATTTCCGTTCCCAATCCGGCCAGTTCTACTCGCTCCATTCTTCCTCTCCCTTCTTGGTAAGATGCGTATTTTGCAGCGCATCGGCGCTCTTGTCGTAGGTCCGCTGAAAATAGGCGATATAGAGCGCATCGATGACCGCCAGCTGGGAGATCCGGGAGGCCAGTTTCCCTCCGGTAACAGCCAGCTCCGCCGCACTGACATACAGATTGTATGTGCTCCGCCGGCGCAGAGGGGATTCTGCAAAACCGGTGATGGCGATCATGGGCACCGCGTTTTCCTGCAGGATCCCGGCGATCTCCACGATAGCCTCAGTCCGGCCGGAGTAGCTGATGAGCACCGCTAATTCTTCCCGGCTCATGTTTTTGGCCAGTACCATCTGCGTATCCTGGTCCTCATAGACCTGGCACCGTTTTTTCAGCCGGATGAATTTCAGATATGCGTCTTTAGCTACCAGCAGCGAAGCGCCCACGCCGAAAAAGGTAACGCTCTCCGCTTTCACCAGCAGATCCACGCAGTGCTGCAGCGTCCGTATATCCAACAGGTTGTGGGTATCGTCCAGGGAGGAAATAGTCTGTTGGAAGCTGTTGCTGACCAGAGTCTCCAGGTTGTCCCCGGGACGTATTTTAAATTCGCCGGGACGCTGGGAGATGTCCGCCTTTTTCAGCGCCAACTCACAGGAGAGGTTTCGCTGGTAATCTTTATAATTCTGGAATCCGGTTTTTTTGCACAGGCGCGTGACAGCGGAAGCGGAGACGAAGGAGCATTTGGCCAACTCATGAATACTCATCTGGACGGCTTCTTCCGGATTTTCCAGCACATAGTTGATGATCCCCCGTTCCGTATTGCTGGCAGAGGCCATGTGTTCTTTGAATCTTACAATGACGCTGTTCATCCCGGCGCCTCCTCAACTGCACTATACTTTTTTAACAAATTCATCTTTGTATTTACCAAACAATGTGGTCATTATACCAGCCATAAAACAAAATGTCTATGTTTCCGATAAATTGTGGTACTTTATTTCAAACAAAGAAACCGGGCGGCTTTTGCCGCCCGGTCAGTCATCGTCCGTCTAAATAAATTGGATTGGTCCAGGCCCGTTTGCCTTGGTAGTCCCGGCACTCGCCCCGTATATACCGCTCTCCGCCCTTCAGCTGCACGGTGATCTCCTCTACGCTTTCTCCATCCTCCGCAAAGCGGGTGCGTCCTGCACCCACATAGCCGTCAAAAACCAACGTCAGCCGCTGGCAGGGGCTGCATACCAACCGGACCAGACCGTTCTTATCCACACCCCAGTCCAGGATCTCGGGTCCCTCCGAGGAGTAGTAATCCCCCGCCAGGATGGCGCTGCTGATAGCCTCGTGGGTCAACTCCTCCGCTCGGACCATGATAAAGCCGCCGAAAGCGTCCCAGCTGACAGCATGGGCATCGTCTGTGGCATCTGCCAGCATCCGCCGCCCGGAGCGCAGCATCACATCCCACCAGGTGGTGTCAAAGCCGGTATCGCTCTCCTGCTCCGTTCCATAGTTGAGGATCTCCAGGATGTCAACGTTGGGCGTGTCCAGAAAATCTGCCCCTTCCACCCGGGACCATAAGGGGTGGTTATAGGTGACGATCATACCGTGGTCCTTCAGATATTTTGCCATGTCCGCCGCTGCCTGGATGCCGTTCCAACTGCCGTGATAGCGGAAGGGACCCACCTTTTCGCCGTGGCGGAAGGGCGGCTGGGGAGAGGCATCCTGCAGGGCCTTTGGCCCGAGAATGCCGTTCATGTGATGGACCTTGCGGAAAACGCCCTCGTTATCAATATAGGAGGCGGCGGCCTCAACGGCGGGAAGGATCAGAAATTGCTTGTCGCCATATGAGCTATGATAGTCGGTATACAGATGATGATCGGAAATCGCGAGAAAATCATATCCATGGGCCTTATAACGGCGCACAACTTCCTCCGGAGAATGCTGACCATCAGAATCTGTTGTATGCGTGTGCAGGTTGCCTTTGTACCACACAGTATGCTCCTCCTTATCAGTACAGATTTTAAAAGTATATACCTATTGGGAGCAAAACACAAGATAGATTCGCCGCCAGCGTATGAAATCATATACCAAGTCTGCATTTTCTGCAGGCTCACTTACATCTTTGCAAATCGTTGTGATAATTCTGTGTCACTGATCGCCCCTTTGATAGCAGACTCCTTCAGCCCCTGCGCTGTCGCCACCTGCCGGTTCCATTCATCCACGGAGATGATCCCCCGGTTCTTTCTCCCCCGCAAGCGGTTGTAGACCTTCTGGTACTCCTTCCGCACAAATTCTGTTCCATTCCGCTGCTTTTCTTTCCGGTGAGCGCCCACCTGGCGACAGGCTTTAGTTGCCTCTCCCGGCGCGATTCTCATACAGTAGCGGGTATCATAGCCCCCCATTGCCAGGAAATAGTGCCCACAGCATTCGCAACTGCGCGGGATATTTCCCGCCGCCATACCCCGGCAGAGGTCGTAGCAGAGGAAGCTGGAGAGTTCTTCAAATTCGATCTGCTCTGCAAACCCCCATTTCCCGGAAGCAAGGGGCCGGGATTTTTGTTACAACAAGTTATACTTGATGCATCAGGAAAAATCAATCAGATATTTGAAGGGAGGAGCAAATGATTTTCGGTGAACGAAATTTCCAGATGAGCACCACGGTTTTT
>CAMWTG010000048.1 GCA_947177115.1 uncultured Clostridia bacterium | reverse complement strand
ATTTAACACTGTAAAGCGTGAAAGCGAAGAAAGGAGCATATATCATGGAACTGACTTACACGAAGGTGGGCGATTACCTGGTGCCCGATCTGATGATGGACGGGGAGGACGAACTGGAGGAACTGCCGCTGGGCAAGTACGGGATGATGAGAGAGGACTTTCTGAAGGAGCATCACAGCGGGACCTACACCTCCATGCTCCTGACGGGCAGGCTGACCCCGCACCTGCGGGAGATCGACAGGCAGGCGCAGGAGCAGGTGGACAGCATCGTGAGGGACCTGATGAAGCGTCAGGGCGTGAACGAGGAACTGAAGTCCAGCGATCAGATGGCGTGGGTGCAGGCGGTGAACAGCTTCACCCATCAGGCGGAGGAACTGGTTCTGGCGGAGATCGTCTACAAGTAAATCAGGAGCAGCAGGAAGCGGCGGGCGAACAGCCCGCCGTTTCTGCGTCCCTGGAGCCGGAGGTCAAGGCCGAGGAAGCCCCAGCATCAGGGCTGGCCCGGTTCAGCCTGTTCCCCACGGTGGAGGAACAGGTGGAGGCGATTGCCGAGGCCCAGGCGGAGGAAAAACGTCAGACGGAGATTGACGCTTCCTCCATCCATCGTGTATCTGACGCGGTGGCGGATCGCATCCTTACCAGCGGCGGCAACCGCAGGCACAGCATTGAGCGCATTGTTGCGTTCTTCCAGAAGGACCCCAGCGCCAAGGATGCCGCCGCGTTTCTGGAGAAGGAGTACGGGGTCGGCGGCAAGGGTCTGACGGTTGCCAGGGCGAAATACTCCATGTGGTTTGATGAGCGAGGGGTCCATATCTGCCCCGGAAACAACACCTATGGAACTATTTTCACGCACCTTCCGTGGTCTGCTGTCGCCGTCCGCATTTCCCAGCTTTTGAAGGATGGTATGTTCGCCAGTCAGGAGAAGATTGACATGGCGCGGGAAAATGAGCTGGACAGTCTGGCTAATAGGCTGGCTGACCTTCGCATGGAGTTCAGCGACGCGGCGAAGGAAAAGGACTATCTGCACACAGTTTCTGAGGCGTATCAGGGAAGCCGGAGTGAAGAAAGTGTCCTGCGGATCAAGGAACTTCTGCGTGAGCCGGAGAGCCGCCGCCATGTCCTCTCTGAACTGCGGGCTTTCTCCAGCTTTTATGTAACAGACCGCTCTTTGCTGGAACACCGCCCCACCATATCCCTGCCAGCGCTGACCCGGCAGATTGCCGACCTGGATAAGCCGGTCACAGAGTTTAAGGCGGTGGACGGCTTTGCCCCCGCAAAGGCCACTTTTATTACAGAAAATGAGATCGACCACTTCTTGGCGAATGGCCCCCATGTTCAAGACGGCAAAATCCGCATTTACTCCTATTTCATGCAGGGCCACGATGCCAAGGAGTGCGCCGCATTTCTGCGGCGTGAATGCGGCGATGCGGGCCACAGTTCCGAGGGTTTGATGACATGGAGTGATGCAAAGGGCATCAAATTCACCCGCTCGGACGAAGTTTCCGGCGTTGACGGCTATGACACTGTTCATCTCAACTGGAACCAGGCGCAGAAGCGTATCCGGGACTTGATTGAAAAAGACCGCTATCTCACCAGTAAAGAGCGGGAAAGCCTGCCGGAGCATGACAAGAATCATCTTGCCAAGATGATCTATCACTTCTTCTCCCATGTGCCCGACTGCCAGCACCGGCCCTTTGCCGATGGCGCGGATGCTGCGGAGGCGGCCACGCAGATACGCCCCCTGCTGGAAACGCCCGAAGTGGCATCGAAGCTGTTCGATACCATGATGAGCGATTTTGCCGCTGTCAGCCCAGATGCGGAGGGCTATACGGGCATGATGTTTGCCATGCGGGACATGGGGGCGTTTGTGCGTGGGGATTCTCCCCTGTTCTCCCCGCTGCCGGAGAGCGCCCTGCAAGCGGAGCGCGAGGTAAAGGAGCGCAGCCGGGAAAAGAGCCAGTCCACGCAAAAGGCTGTTGTGCCCGATGTGCCGGGTGAGGCTTCCGGGGACTTGGCATCAGTGGCCCGTGCCCTTGCCAGCAAACGCAAGCCGGAGGCCGAGGCCCAGGGCGATGGACAATTCTCCCTGTTTTCCTCCGGGCAGGCGGCAGAGGCGGAGCCGCAGGAGCAGCGTGAGATCACCGATGCGGACCTTGACCACTTTCTGATTGAGGATTTGGGCGACCCGGAGCGCAGGCAGAGGCTTTACGCCCTGTTCACCGAGGGCTGGTCTGACGCGATCATTGTGCGGAAGCTGGAACAGGAGTATAGCCGGTCCAGACGTGGAAATGTGGAAGGGGGCTTCTGCACTCTGGCGGATGGCACACGGGGCTACGCCTATTTTGCGAAAGAGCTGCGGATTTCCCCCAGGCCGGAGGGGAAAATGCGCCATGTCTCCTTTGAGGAAATGGCTCAGCATATCCACCAGCTTATCCAGGAGAACCGTTACCTGTCCCCGGAGGAACTGGAGCAGTATCAGAAGGACCATGCGGCCCCGGAAGCGGAGGCCCCAAAAGCGGAACCGGAGAAAAAGTACAGTCTGGGCTACGGCTTCTTCGGGAATGGCCTCACCGTCTGGAACAGCATGGAGATGGAGGATGGCGATTATAAAACCATCGCCCATATCGCCCCGGACAGGACGGTGACGTTTTATGCTGACGATTTACCGGAGGAAATCAAGCGGGAAATCCAACACGCCGCCGCTGCATCTGACGCCAGAATCTCCGCAACGCAGGATGCCCCCGTATTTTCCACGCCGCCCCAGGTGTTGGAACAGGAGCAGGAATCCTCCCGCTCCCCCTGGTGGGATGAATATACCGCCATTAAAGAGAGCCACCCGAATCATTTGGTGCTTTATCAGATAGGCGACTTTTTTGAGTTATACGGCGAGGACGCCAAAAACGCCGCCGATGTGCTGGGGCTGACCCTGACCACCCGGCCCATCGGCGGCGTTGGCCGGGTGGAGATGTGCGGCTTACCCGCTCATGCGCTGGAGCAGAATGTGGAAAAGCTGCGTGGGCAGTATGATGTGGCTATTTCCACGGTTGACGAAAAAACCGGCGCATACCAGACCCGAACCATGGCCGCCCTAATGACAGGTGCGGAGCCGGAGAAACGGGCCGTGGAACAAAGTGAATCCCCCGCTCCTGCGGGAGAAGCGGCCGCTGTTGTCCAGAATCCCAACTATGAGATCACGGTTACATCTGCGGAAGCGTTGATTTTAGCAAGGCCAATGTCGCAAGCGGGAATCACGCCCGAACGGACTGTCCAGGAAAATGGCGATGTGACATTCAGCGTTGCGGAGGCTGAAAAAGATACCCTCGAACGGCTGATTACCACAATCAGGAACGATATTTCCAAAGCGGCGGCGGCTGTGTCCAGGCCCAAAAAGGCCAGACGCACACGCCCGGAGATCAATTACAGCACCTTTGCTAAACTGTTCCCGGAAATCATCAGCGGCGAATACCGCAGTATGCGCTTGCAGGCGGGGCCGTCCTATATGCCTCTCCATGTCCAGTGGATCGCCGATGATGTTGTCGCTCTCGGCCATACCTTCAGACAGAACGGCGATACCATGAATGACCCGGAAATGACCTTCCGGGTTGACCGGGAAAAGGGGACGCTGGAGGCGCTGACCTTCCAGCAGGATGGCGGCGTCCCAATCTATCAGCAGGTCTACCCGGAGCCGGGTAAATGGATTCCCAAGCTGCGCAACGACTTGAACAACTTTGCCGCAAAGTGGATGAAGAATATCACAGCGCAGAAATTCATTAGGGAACGGGCTGTTGCTGTGAAGGATGGAGAGGACGTTGAGGTTTTCTTCAGCCCGGAAGGGACGCCCATCGCCGCCTATGACATTTTGATGCGGGAAGCGGACGCCATCACAGCGCAGCTTTTGAACGATGAAAGCTACACAAACGCCCGGATGAACAGTGATGAGCAGAACAGCCGGGATGAATGTTACATCGCAATCAACCGAATTGCGGTTTCCATGCTCAAAACAAATCCGCAGTTTTATCATGCCTATTTTGACACACTGGCGGCGGTCCATCAGTTCCGCGATTACCTTTTTGAGACTACCTACCAACAGAATTTGGCGGCGGAGCAGCCGCCTGTCAGCGCCGTCACACTGTACCGGGAGGCGCTCGCTTTGCTGGCCGGCGCCGTAAGGGGCAGCAGTTTTTACGATTATCTCCGTGACCGGGAAACGGATTATGACAGCGCCAGGAACGAACTGGACGCCGAGATCACCGCCATGATGGAGGAAATCAAAGAACAAAATCCCGCCCTGCACGAAGCCTATCACACCCTGCCCAAGTTCCGGGAGTGGCTGATTGAGGACATTCTGGAACAGACCTATCAGGATGTTATCACCGATTCCCGCGACGCGGTGCAAAGGTACGCCGGTACGCCGGACGCCCCGGCATGGATTCAAGAGGCCCCGGCACAGTTGGAGGCCAATACAGAGATACCCCCAGCGCCGGAGGCGGTGCAGGAACCCACCGGGGCGGGTGCGCCGGAAAATGTGGAAATGGTTTGGCACACCTCTGGCGGGAAAGAATACTGCGCCGGGGACACGGTGGAATACTTTGTTGACGGAAAGGCTTATCAGATCATCCTTGACAGTATAGGCGGGGACTATGTTTATTACACGTTCCCGGATTTAGCCCAAGCCCCTGTTGAAATGTTCCGTGATAAATTTGAGAGTTACTTGGACGATGGCAGCTTTACCGTTGTACCCAGGACCCGCGAAGTGTCTCAGGAAAATCCTGCTTTAGACCATTCTGAAGCAGAGGATAGCGGCGACACTGCCGCTGCTGAACCTAACCTTACCCCCAACGTAGAAGAATACCTCAATCTGAAAGCGCAGTACCCGGATAAGCTGGTGGGCGTCCAGGTCGGGGACTATATGCTGTTTTATGGCAAGGATGCGGAGGAAGCCGCTTTTGCGTTGAACAGAGATGTACTGACACAGGAAATCCCCGGTTTGGGCGAAACCAGCGTGACCGGCTGCAACGGCGCATGGCAGGCTGTGCTTAAAAAGCTGCTGGAGCATGGCAAGAGCGTGGTGCTGGCCCGTCCCGATCCCCAGCGCGGCCCTGACGCCCCCTATGAGATCATTAAGGAGCGGGATATTTCCGAGTACATCCCCTTGGGTAAGGAGTTGACCATTGACGGACGGCGCATGAAGGTGGACCGCATCGACTACGCCAACGGCAAGGTCAGCCTCTTGGACATGGAAATGGCGGAGAAATACCGCTATCCCGTTTTCCGGGAGGAACCTGTCGCATTTGTCCGCGAGTATGTAGAGGAAGCGGAGCGGCGGGAATTTGAGCAGACGGCCCGTGTTGAGGAAATAGCGGAAGCCGAACCTCTCCCGGAGCAGGTCCCCAGCGGCGATATTCCCGTGGGCACGGTGCTGACCGTCAACGGCCATCGCATGAAGATTGACAGCGTAGATACGGCCAGGGATGAAGTCATGCTGTTGGATTTGGACGCAAGGGGCGGGCCGCCCATGTTCAGTGTGAAGTCCGGCGCCACTGTGCGGGGGCTTTTGGCTGACGCTCCCGCCGCTGATAAGCCAGTACCGCCAGAAAGCCAGGACCATAATGAAGCGGATGAACTGGAGGAAGCCAAAAGGCTGATCGAGGATTTCTGTGATGCGGAATATGGCGGCGGCGTTGATTTTTCTGATTTGGAACATATCGGTATCGCCTATACCACCACCGAAAATGAACAGCACGAAATTCAAGTGGAGGCCAATCTGCTGGATTTCAGCGTCACGCAGACATTGGACGGCCAGCTTATCGAACAGCGCAGGTACAAGACCCTGCGGGAATTGATCGACAACGAACTGTCTGTTCTGGATTTTGACGACCTCATCCATCTGGAGGGGGAGCCGGAGCAACTGCTGGCAACCGCGCTGAAAGCGCCGCACAAGCCGGAACCCGCCCCGGAGCCGGAACAGGTAGAGATTGACGGCGGCAGGATCGCAGAGCCGCCCGCCCCCAAAACGCCCATGACCTCAAAGGTGGTGGGACGGGTAAACGCCGGAGCCTTTGACGTGGTATTTGAGGAACTGCACGTTGGGCCGGAACTGCACAATTTCCATATCGCCAATGAGGACCTGGGCGCTGGCGGACAGAAAACCAAATATCAGAATAATGTTGCAGCCATCCGTACCTTGAAGCAGATCGAGGCGGAGGGCCGTTTGGCTACCCCGGAGGAACAGGAGATACTGTCTCGCTATGTGGGCTGGGGCAGTCTGGCCCCGGCGTTTGACGAACACAACAAAGCGTGGGCGAAGGAGTTTGCGGAATTGCAGTCCCTTCTCACCCCGGAGGAATACGCCGCCACCAGAGCGACCACATTGAACGCCCACTACACCAGCCCCCGTGTTATCAAGGCCATTTACGATGCTGTGGAGCGGATGGGCTTTCAGCCGGGGAATATCCTGGAACCGTCCTGCGGCATCGGGAACTTTTTCGGCCTGCTGCCGGAAGCCCTTTCCGGCGCAAATCTGTACGGCGTGGAACTGGACAGCTTGACGGGCAGAATTGCCAGACAGCTTTATCAAAAGGCCCATATTACCGTGGACGGCTTTGAGAACACCGACCACCCGGACGATTTCTTTGACCTTGCCGTGGGCAACGTGCCCTTTGGCGCGTACCCGGTGCATGACCGCCGCTATGACCGCATGAACCTCCAGATACACGACTACTTCCTGATGAAAACGCTGGACAAGTTACGTCCCGGAGGCATCATGGCGGTCATTACATCAAAGGGCACCATGGACAAGAAAAACAGCAAGGTTCGTGAAGCCCTGGCGCAAAAGGCCAACCTCTTAGGCGCAATCCGCTTACCCAACAACGCTTTCAAGGCCAACGCCGGAACCGAAGTCACCAGCGATATTCTGTTCTTCCAGAAGCGGGCCACTGTGCCGGAAAAGCTGCCGGAATGGGTGGAGAGCGGTCTGACCGCGGACGGCGTACCCCTTAACCAATATTACTTTCAGCACCCGGAGATGGTGCTGGGCACAATGACCCTCGGCAAAAGTATGTACGGCAACGATACGGAAACCGCCTGTTATCCCATTGAGGGCGCTGATCTGGCGGAACAGCTTGCCGGGGCCATTTCCCATATTGCCCCGCCCGACCAGGAACTGCTGGAAATGGACGCCCCCGAACAAGAGGACGGCAAAACGGTGGAGAGCATCCCGGCAGACCCGAATGTGCGCAATTTCAGCTATACCATGTCCAAGGGAAAAATCTACTTCCGTGAAAACTCCCGCATGGCCCCGGCAGAGCTGGGCAAGAAGCCTACCGAGCGTGTCAAGGGCATGATCGCTATTCGGGACAGCGCCCGGAAACTCATTGATTTGCAGTTGAAAGGCGCGGCGGATGCCGAAATCAAGGCGGAACAGGCCAACCTTAACCGCCTCTATGACGCCTACACCAAGAAATACGGCATCTTGAACAGCCCCGGAAACCGGCTGGCGTTCAATCAGGATTCCTCCTATCCCCTGCTTTGCTCCCTGGAAGTGCTGGATGATGAGGGCAACTTTAAGCACAAGGCGGATATGTTCACCAAGCGCACCATCCAGCACCACGAGGTTGTGACCAGCGTGGACACGGCGGTGGAGGCTCTGGCGGTATCCATCGGGGAACGGGCCTGTGTGGATTTGGGCTTTATGGCCTCCCTCATGGGCGACCGGAGCCCGGCTGGCAGCGGCGACAAAATCCCGCAGATCGTGGAGGATTTGAAGGGGATCATTTTCAAAGACCCGGCCACCGGCCCCTTTGATATTGAGGCAGGGGGCACGGATTGGTACAAGGGCTGGCAGACGGCGGACGAATACCTGTCCGGTGATGTCCGTGGGAAGCTGGCAAAGGCCCGCGCCGCCGCCGGGGAACACCCGGAGTTTGCGGTAAATGTGGAGGCGCTGGAACAGGTGCAGCCCAAGGATTTGACTGCCGCCGAGATCAGCGTTCGCATTGGCGCGCCATGGGTCAAACCGGCGTATTACCGGCAGTTCCTCTTTGAACTGCTCCAGACGCCGGAACATCTGCAAAACGGGAAAATAGACGTTTTATACAATAAAATTACCGGCGAATGGAGTGTGAAGGGCAAGAGCGAGGACAAGCGGGACAACGCCCGCCTCCGCGCCACCTACGGAACCAAGCGCAGAAGCGCCTATGTTATTTTTGAGAACCTTTTGAACCAGCGGGACACGCGGGTTTATGACGAGGACGCCGAGGGGAAACGCACCATCAATCCCAAGCATACCGCTGTCGCCCAGCAGAAAGCGGAGGCTCTCGACCAGGCTTTCCGGGACTGGATTTTCAAAGACCCGGAGCGCCGCGCCGACCTGTGCGCCACCTACAACCGCCTCTTTAACTCCAAGCGGCCCCGCGAGTACAACGGCGACCATATCACCTTTGCCGGGATGAACCCGGAGTACAAGCTGGAACCCCACCAGCGCAACGCCGTGGCACGGATGCTCTACGGCGGCAATTCCCTTCTGGCCCACTGTGTCGGCGCTGGCAAGACCTATGAAATGACCGCCGCTGCCATGGAAAGCAAGCGGCTGGGCCTGTGTCAGAAGTCCCTTTTTGTGGTCCCCAACCATTTGACCGAGCAATGGGGCAGCGATTTCCTGACCCTCTACCCCGGCGCGAAGGTGCTTGTGGCTACCAAAAAGGACTTTAAGCCCAAGAACCGCAAGAAGTTCTGCGCCCGCATCGCCACCGGGGATTACGACGCCGTTATCATCGGTCATTCCCAGTTTGAGATGATCCCCCTCTCCCCGGAGCGGCAGGCGAAGGTGATCGAGGACCAGATCAGCGAGATCATGGACGCTATCGCAGAGGCCAAGGCGCAGAAGGAAGAAAACTGGACCATCAAGCAGATGGAGGGGACAAGGAAAGACCTGGAGGCGAAGCTGAAAAAGCTCACCGACAAGAAGAAGGACGACACCGTTACCTTTGAGGAATTGGGCATTGACCGCCTGTTTGTAGACGAGGCGCATTACTATAAGAACCTCTTTTTACATACAAAAATGCGGAATGTGGCCGGAATTGCCCAGACCGAAGCGCAGAAGTCCAGTGATATGTTTGGCAAGTGCCGCTACCTGGATGAACTGACCGGGGGCAGGGGCGTGACCTTCGCCACCGGCACTCCCGTCAGCAATTCGATGGTAGAGCTTTATACCATGATGCGCTATCTGCAATTCGATATGCTGGAGGAAGCGGGACTGAGCCACTTTGACGACTGGGCGGCGATGTTCGGAGAGAAGGTGTCCGGGGTAGAGTTGAAGCCGGAGGGGACGGGATTCCGCTCCAAAACACGGTTTGCCCGATTCTACAACCTCCCGGAATTGATGAACATCTGGAAAGAAGCCGCCGACATTCAGACAGCGGAGATGCTGAAGCTCCCCGTGCCGGAGGCCGAGTACATCACTGTGACCACCGAACCCAGCGCGGCGCAGAAGGAAATGGTGCAGTCCCTGGCAAAGCGGGCCGAGGCCGTCCGTAATGGTCTGGTAGAGCCTAACAAGGACAATATGCTCAAAATTACCAGCGATGGGCGCAAGCTGGCCCTTGACCAGCGTATCATGAATCCTCTGCTGGGGGACGACCCCAACAGCAAGGTCAACGCCTGCGTCAAAAATGTGTTTGAGATTTGGCAGGAAAGCACGCCCACCAGGGGCGCACAGCTTTTTTTCTGCGACCTTTCCACCCCCAAAGGGCGGTCTAAGTCCGAGGGCAAGAAATCCGGCAAGGGCAAATCCATCGTGAAGAAGATCATCGAAAAGGTGATGGGAGAGAACCCGGATGAGGTAGAGGAAGATGCCGAGGGCATCAGGCTGGAAATGGGCGTGTATGATGATATTCGTTCAAAGCTGATCGCCAAAGGTGTGCCAGCGGAAGAAATCGCCTTTATCCACGATGCCCACACCGATGCGCAAAAGGCGGAACTGTTCGCCAAAGTGCGGTCCGGTCAGGTGCGTGTTCTGCTGGGCAGTACGCAGAAAATGGGCGCCGGGACCAACGTGCAGACGAGGCTGGTCGCGTCCCATGACCTGGACTGCCCTTGGCGCCCCGCGGATTTGGAGCAGCGGGCCGGACGAATTGTGCGCCGCGGCAACAAAAATAAGAAGGTCAGGATATTCCGCTATGTCACCAAGGGAACCTTTGACGCCTATAACTGGGGGCTGGTGGAAAACAAGCAGAAATTCATCGGGCAGATCATGACCGGGAAATCCCCGGCGCGCTCCATCGAGGATGTGGATGCCACAGCCCTGTCCTATGCCGAGGTCAAAATGCTGGCTACCGGCGATCCCCGCATCAAGGAGAAGATGGAGCTGGACATTCAGGTAGCCAAGCTGAAAATGCTGAAAGCAAATCACATGGCGCAGAAATATGAGATGGAGGATATGGTAATCAAGCACTACCCCCAAAAGATGGCGGAGGCTAAAATGTTCATTCGGGCGCTGACAGAGGATATGCAAATCCGGGATATGCACCCGGTAAAGGACGACGCCTTTTCCATGACCATCCGCGGCAGAACCTACACGGAGCGTAAGGCGGCGGGCGAGGCCATCCTTGCCGCTTGCAAGAGTATGACTGAGCCGGATAAGCCCCTTAATTTGGGCCAGTTCCGGGGATTCCCCATGCAGCTTCAGCTAAAGGGTGAAAAGTTTGTGGTGACAATGAAGCAAAACCTCACCTATACGGCGGAACTGGCTGATGAGCCTTTGGGGAATGTTGTCCGCATCAATAACGCGCTGGAGAAGATCGCTGAAAATCTGGAAAAGCAGAAGCTGGGCTTGGTCACGCTGGAGGGCAATCTGGAAAACGCCAAGGAGGAAGCGGCGCGGCCCTTCCCCCAGGAGGAAGAACTGGCGGTGAAGTCGGCCCGCCTTTCCGAACTGAACGCAGAATTGGACAATGACGGTAAGGAACGGGATCAGGGCAACGCTGTGGAGCCAGGACAAGAGGACGGAGGAACACCGCCGCAGGTCAATTCCACGCCGCCCATGGCGGAGGGTGATAAACCGTCCATCCGGGCGGCGCTGAGAAGCTACACGCCGCCTGCGCCGGTGGCCGCTGGTGCTGAGAAAAGCCACCGCCGGGAGGCGGCGCTATGAGGAAGAACGAGGGCCGCACGGTGGGGCTGTTTACTAAGGTGTCCCCGGAGGAAAAGAAGGTGATCGACAAGAAGATGGCCCTGCTGGGCACATCCAATCTGCGGGGTTATCTGCGGAAGATGGCGGTGGATGGCTATATCGTCCACTTGGATATGGAGTGTGTGAAGGAGCTGGTGAGACTGCTCCGCTCCATCTCCAGCAACGTGAACCAGATCACCCGCCGGTGCAACGAGACGCGCAACCTCTATGCCCAGGATGTGGAGGATTTGCGGCAGGGCTATGACCGGGTGTGGCATGAGGTATATGACCTGATACGAAAATTTGAGAACCTTTGACAAAGGAGGGCGGCGGGAGCGTGTAATTTACGCTTCCGCCGCCCATTTTTTATTTGAAAACCTGTTTGCAAAACGCCCTTCCTGTGCTATGATAGAAACAACTATTTAGATTTGATGTTTTTGGATATAATTTCTCATAAGATTTTCTCTCAATCATACATTAAAAAGGAGCATGAACCATGGACGAACAAAACGTGAAACGCATGCGCCGCACCCCGCAGCAGATGGCCGAGGATATTGACGGCAAGATTCAAAAGCTGAATCAGGACCTGGAAGCCATCGCCGCCAAAAGAGCCGCCGCCAACGAGGACTTTGATAAAAAAGAGGCGGCTGTCAAGGAGCGGATAGCGGCCCTGTCAAAGAAGAAAAAGGACATTCTTGCTCCGAAACCGCCGCGCAAACCCCGTAAGACCAAAAAGCAGAAAATCCAGGATTTAATCAAGAGCGCCAGTAAAGCCGGACTGAAACCGGAGGAAATCGCCCAGCGGTTAGGCTTGGATCAGCCGGAGGATTGAGTATTCCGGCAATCGCAGGATGCGGCTAAAATCAATATCAGTGTTTAACGTGAGGAACGGCCCGGAGGCCGTTCCTCTATTTTTGTGTTTGAAAGGGTGAATAAATGCCAGGAGTAACCAAAGAACAGATTGAGAAAGCAAAGGAGTGGGATTTGCTCTCCTATCTGCAAACCTATGACCCGCATGAACTGAAACAGTGCGGGCCGCATGAATACTGTACCTGCACCCATGACAGCCTTAAAATCTCACATGGGAAATGGTGCTGGCACAGCCAGGGGATCGGAGGCCGCACGGCGCTGGACTACCTGATTAAAGTCAGAGGGATGGACTTTGTGGGAGCGGTAGAGGCCCTGTGCGGCTACCGTGCCCCGCCTCCATCAGAGCGTCCGGCCCCGAAACCTCCAAAGCCGTTTGCGCTGCCAGAGGCAAGCCGGTGTGCCACAGCGATGGTGTCCTACCTGCAAGGCAGGGGCATAGACCCGGACCTGATCGGCGCGTGTATCAAGGACGGCACTCTCTATGAAAGCCGCAGGTATCATAACTGTGTGTTCGTGGGACGGGACCCAACAGGCCGCGCCCGGTTCGCCTGTCTGCGGGGAACACAGGGCAGCTTTCGGATGGATGTGGAGGGCAGCGACAAACGCTATAACTTTTCCCTCCCCGCCGCTGACCCAAAGTGTCCCCGGCTTGCCGTTGCGGAAAGTCCCATTGACGCGCTGTCGCTGGCTGCGCTGGTAAAGCTGTCCGGGGGCGACTGGCAGAGCAGTCACTATATTTCTCTTGGGGGAACCGCCCCACGCGCCATGCTCCAATTCCTCCATGACCACCCGGAGATCACGCAGGTCAGCTTGTGCCTGGACAACGAC
>CAMWTG010000047.1 GCA_947177115.1 uncultured Clostridia bacterium | reverse complement strand
AACCGGATGTGAGGCGGCTGTTTCGGGATAATTTCGTCCTGCTCACCGGGGACGCCCTGGAGACGCTGGCGGACAGGGGGCTGGGAGAGCTGGCCGGCCTGAAAAGCCTGCGCTGGATGGAGCAGGACTGCGGAGAGTACGCCTTCGAACAGGTGGTCAATGGAAAGACCTACTGCGGCATCCCCGGGGCCAGGGCCTCGGCGGTGCTGCTCAGCAGCGATGCGGTGCTGGCGGAGTATGAGAGCGGCGCGGCGGAGGCGTATACCGGCTTCTTCGATTCCTTCCGCCGGGAGACGGGGCCGGCCCAGGCGGTAATAAACGGGCGGGTGATGGTGTTCCCCTTCGGACGCCTGCCGGAGCCCACGAATATGCCGCAGATGTTCCTCAACAGCCTGCGGCGGGATATCCTCCAGGACATCCTGGCCCATCGGGCCGGCCTGGCCGCGCCCATGGTGGAGGGAACGGCGTATTTGCAGCCCTACTGCACCGGAGACGGGGAGCGGCTGCACCTGTACCTGGTCAACGCCGCGCTGGACCCGGCGGAGGGCTGGACGCTGCGGATGGGTTCCGGGCGCTGGCGGCGGGCCTGCCTGCGTTTCAGCGATGGACGGAGGGAGAAGACGGCCCTGGAGCCGGGGGCGGAGCGCCTTTGGTTTCCGCAGGTCTTGGGGCCTATGGAAACGGTGCTGATTACCTTTGAAGAATAACGGGAGGACCGATGATGAAAGCGACCATACTTGAGCGCAACTGGGTGGTGGAGTGGTTTGATGAGCGCCAGTGCTACCATATGCCCAGCCTGACCCTGGCGGACAACGGCGACCTGCTGGCGGTGTGGAACGGCGGATTTTTACAGTGGAACGGGGACCCCATGGGGCGGGACGCCAAGGACTGGGTGTCCGTGCTGCCCCGGGGGAGCCGCAAGTGGTCCAACCCGGATGCGGTGGGCTGCGACATCCGCTACTGCTGCCACGACCCCATTTTCATCAAAAACAACCGGGGGGAGATCATCCTCCTGTTCGCCAAGTTCCTGGATACGGAGACCAATTTCCTGACCTGGTGCAATGGCCGGGACGAGCTGTGGATGCGGAAGACAAGGGACTGCGGGCGCACCTGGGAGCCTGCCGCGCCCGCCGGCATCCAGTCCGGCCACGCCTCCAACGACAGCGTCCTGCTGCCGGACGGGACCATCGTCTTTGCCTCCACCAGCAGCGAGCTGGCGGACAAATACTTCGGCGCGGTGCGCATCTATCTCTCCCGTGACGGCGGGGATACCTGGGAGGCGGGGGCGCTTCTCAGCGCCGCCGATGGCAATCTGATCCGGGAGCCGGCGGTGTGCCTGCGGCCTGATGGAAAGCTGCTGCTGTTTACCCGCACCTGCCCCGGCAGCACCGGATGGGGCGAAGAGGGCGGCAAGGCCCTGCCCTCCTACCGCGCCGAGAGCCTGGACGGCGGGCGGACCTGGAGCCAGCCCGTACCCTGCGGCATATTGAACAACGAATCCAAGATCGATGTGATCAGCTGGGATGAAAGGACCATCTTGATGGCCTACAACGACACCTGCGAAACAGACTGGCACGAGCGCAGCCCGCTGACGCTGGCCTGCTCCCATGACGATGGCCTGACCTGGGAGAATGTGATCGAGCTGGCCCCGCCGCCGGGAAACAAGTGCCAGCCCGCCATGTGCCGGGATCTGGACGGACGGCTTCATGTGATCTATATGCACCGGCACACGGCCATCGAGCATCTGGTGCTGGAACTGGAGGGCTGAGCCATGGCGGAATTGGAGCTGAAGCTGATCAGCAGCCTGGACAAAGTATTCTGGGACGGATGTGAAACGCCCCATCCTGTAGAAGAGGACGTGATGCTGGCCAATGAGCGGTACGCCTTTCAGGCGGCCTTCCGGTATGAGGACGGGAAGGATCCCATGCGGGTTTTCGGCGAGTGCGTCCTGGAGGGCATGGCGGGGGAGGTCCGGCAGGTGGAGAGCGTCCCCTGCCGTCTGGCCGCTCTGCCGGAGCAGGCGGACGTCCTGCGCCGGGAGCCCGGGTGGTATCCGGACGTTCTGGAGGCGCCGGGAGCGGCGGTGAAGGTCCGCCCCGGCCAGTGGGGGAGCCTGTGGATCACGCTTCGCGGCGGCGCGCCGGGGGAGCATGAGGTGCGGGTGACCCTGAAGGTGGGGGAGGTCACCCGGACCGCCCGTCTGCGGCTGCGGGTCCTGCCGGCGGAGCTTCCGGAGCAGAAGCTGGTCTTTACCCAGTGGCTCCACTGGGACTGCGTGGCGCAGCGGCACGGGGCGGAGATGTTCAGCCCCCGGTTCTGGGAGCTTCTGGAGAGCTATGTGAAGACGGCGGCGGACTATGGGATCAATATGCTCCTGACGCCGGTTTTTACGCCGCCGCTGGACACGGAAGTGGGAGGGACGCGGATGCCCTGCCAGCTGGTGGACGTATGGGCGGACGGAGAAGGCGGCTGGCGCTTCGGCTTTGACCGGCTGGAGAAGTGGATCGGCCTTTGCCGCCGGAACGGGATCAGCCGGTTCGAGCTGTCCCACCTCTTCACCCAGTGGGGGGCCAAGGCCACCCCTGCCGTGTGGGCGGAGGAGGACGGCGTACAAAAGCAGATCTTCGGCTGGCATGTGCCCAGCGATGATCCCGCATATACCGCGTTTCTCCGCGCCTTCCTCCCCGCGCTGGACGGCTTTCTGCGGAAGGCGGGCGTGGCGCAGCGGTGCGTCCTGCATATTTCCGATGAGCCATCGGAGAGCGGGATGGAGCTCTACTGCCGGACCGCCGCCCTGGTGGCGGAGGCCATGCCGGGCTACCCCATTATGGACGCCATGAGCGGCTATGAGATCTACCGCCGCAGCGGCATTCAGATCCCGGTGGTGGCCCTGGATGCGATGGACGCCTTTTTGAAACATGGGGTCCGGCCTCTGTGGGGCTACTACTGCTGGGTCCAGTACAAAGGGGTCAGCAACCGGTTTATGAGCATGCCCTCCCTGTCTGTGAGGATCCTGGGGGTGCAGGCGTATCTCTACCGGCTGGAGGGATTCCTGCACTGGGGATACAACTTCTATAACAGCCAGCTCTCCCGGGGGAGCGTGGACCCCTACGCCGTGACGGACGCGGACGGGGCGTTTCCTGCCGGAGATGCGTTTTCGGTCTATCCAACGGAGGGGGGCTGTACGCCTTCTCTGCGGATGGCGGTGTTCTATGAGGGGCTGCAGGACCTGCGGGCCCTGGAGCTTCTGGAGAGCCGGGCAGGCCGGGCGGCTGTGGAGGCGCTGATCCGGGAGGAGCTGGGGAAGGTCACGTTCCAATGCTGGCCCAGGGACCCGCAGCGGCTCCTGTCTCTCCGCCGGCGGGTGTACGGACTGCTGGCATAATAGAAAAAAGCACGGGGAGCCGCCTAGCAGGTGGTTCCCCGTGTCGTTTTTGAAGAGCCGGACGCCCGGCGTTCCTTGACGCTGCGCCGGTTGCTGTCATTTCACACTGTTCCCCGATTAAAAATGCAATATAGTCAACACACTCGAAAATCGGTAAAGTTCGGCGGTAAAAATGTGGTGTGGACTGCGTTGTCGTCCTTGACGGGCGTCAGCCCGCCTGCGTCCTCCGCCTTGCCACACCGCATTTTCCCCCGCCTCCTTTTTACCGATTCTCAAGTGTGTCGGCTATAGTCCCGAGGACAAAGCTCTTTTTGATACTTTTTCAAGAAAAAGCATCACTCATGCCAGGATCACCGTCATGATCAGGAACCCGGCCATGGTCACCACCGTAGTCAGGGAGCAGGCCCCGGAGGCCAGGGTATATTCCTCCTGGCTGCGCCCCAGGCCGGGGGCGATGTAGCCGCAGGGCAGCAGGCAGAACAGCAGTACCGCCCAACGGGTTTCCGCCGCCGCGCCCGGGATCAAAAACAGCCCGCCCTCCGCGATGACAAACAGGATCGCGCAGACGGCCAGATGGAGGCCGCAGACCCGGAGAATGCCGCGCAGCCCCTGCCGGGACAGGGAGAAGTTGAACCCGATGGAGAACAGGATAATGGCGCTGACCGGTCCGGCGATAAAGTCCGCTGTGGCCGTCAGCACCGGGGCAATGCCCGCCGTTTCCAGCCAGGCTCCGCCGCCGCTGAGATTCAGGGCGATGCCAATGGCCATAGCCAGCAGCAGGGGGGAGGAGACCACCTTCCAGAGCAGTTTGCCGGGGGAGAGGGATTCGCCCTCCCCGGCGGACAGGATGGCGATCAGGGGGATGCTCACAAAGCCCTGGGCCATGTTCAGAGCGGCCATGCGGTAGACCTGGCCGGGCCCGAAGAGAAGGAGGAACAGGGGGATGCCCAGCATCCCGCTTTCGTGGGTGGCCAGCAGGGCCGGCATATTGTGGCTGGCCATCAGGCCGCCCCGCCGCCTGGCCCGGAAACACAGCGCCGCCACCGCCGCCAGCACCGGCGTGACCAGCAGGACGGAGGTCGCCGTCTCCGGGCCGAAGTCTCCGGTGAGGCAGGCGCTGAACATGACGCAGGGCAGGCCGAAGCGGATGGCGTAGCGCTGCATCCCCTCGGCGGCTCCGGCGGGCATCATGTTGGTGCGGCGGGCATAGACGCCCAGCGACAGGGCGGCGGCGATGGGTAAGAGGATCTCCAGTGTGCGCAGCAAGGATTCCATAGTAATTGCTCCCTTATCTCAGAAATGCCGCCGTTTCCTCCGGAGAAAAAGCGGCAGCGGACATTGCGCTTATCGCAGCTCCGCCATCCCGGCGGCTCCGGCCAGCAGCAGTCCGGCATCGCTGTTCCACATGTTCACCGTCATGCCCCGTTCCAGCCAGGGCTTCAGGGGGGCGGCGGAACCGAAGTGCGCGCCGGCCTGCTTGCCGTGGGCCCGGGCGGCGGATACCACTTTGGCAAAGGCCGCCTCCAGCTCCGGATGATCAAAGCGGCCCAGCAGGCCGTAATCCTGGCTCATGTCATTGGGGCCGATGAGGGCCATGTCCACCCCCTCCGCCGCCAGGATCTCATCGATATGCTCCACGCCCAGCCGGGACTCGATCTGCACCATTACCACGCTGTCCCGGTTCGCCTGGTCCATATAGGCGCGGCCGTCCACCTTGGCGAAATCCGTGTGGGGCCGGGAGAGGGAGACGCCCCGGTGGCCCGCGGGGGCGTACTTGACCCAATCCACCAGGGTCCTGGCCTGCTCCGCCGATTCGGTGTTTGGCAGCAGGAGGCCGGTGGAACCCATCTCCATCACCTTCAGTACATGTTCCCGGCGCAGTTCCGGGATGCGCACCAGCGCCGGCAGCCCAATGGCCCGGGCGGAGGATACCATGTCCGCCGTCTCCCGGGTGGTGAAGGAACCGTGCTCGCAGTCGATGACGATGAAGTCAAAGCCGCATCTGGCCAGGAGCTTGGGAACGTCCACGCCGGTAAAGGTGGTCACCATCGTTCCCAGCAGCTGCCCGCCTGCCTGCATTCTGGATTTAAACGTCATTTCCATTTTATGTATCTCCTCTGCTTTCTTTCATGTCCGCGCTTTAGAGCCTGCTTTGGAAGGCGTATTGTCCCGCCGGTGTACCGGCGGGGCGGAGGCCGGAGTCCATCAGCGCCTCCACCTCCGTCAGGGAGGGGATGGCCATGCCCACCGTTCCCCGCTTGGTACAGACCAGGGCGCCCACGCAGTTGCAGAACCGGGCGGCCTGTTCCAGCGTGGTATTCTCCTGGACGCAGCGGCACAGGGCTGCCGCGAAGGAGTCTCCCGCGCCGGTAGGGTCTACGACCTCCACGTCCACACCGGGAACGGCGGCGAGCTCGCCGCCTGCGGACAGCACGGCGCCGTCCTTGTCCCGGGAAACGGCCACCAGCCGCGGCCCCATCCCGTGGAGCCGGGCCAGCACAGGCTCCAGCTCCCGCTCTCCGGTGAGCAGCCTGGCCTCGTCCAGGGTGGGCTTCAGGATGTCGGCCTTGGCGGTCATCTGCCGCAGCCGCTCCATGGCCCCCCTGTCCCCGGCGAGCTCCTTGCGGATGTTGGGATCGAAGGAGACCAGGACCCCGTGGCGCTTGGCGATGTCCACGGCGGTAAAGCAGGCCTCGCGGATGGTCTCGTTCAGCTCCAGCAGCATCCCCGGCAGATGGAGGATCTGGGCTCCGGCAATAGCCTCTTCGTCCAGGTCGGCGGCGGAGAGCCGGCTGCCGGCGGAGCGCTCCCGGTAGTATTGATAGTTGCGCCCCTCCGGGAGATATTCGATGAAGGCCAGCCCGATCTGGCCCTGGTCCGACTCCACCACCAGGGAGGTGTCCACCCCTGCCTGCGCCACCGTCTGCACCGCCAGACGGCTGAAGGGGTCCCGGGCCACCCGGCCCACCAAGCCGCAGTGTCTGCCCAGGGCGGCGGCAGTGCAGGCGAAAATCCCGGCGGAACCGCTGACAGACTTGATCACGGTCCCGGGTTCGGCCAGGCGCATATTGCTCCTGGTGGGAATGAAGTCCAGCAGCAGCTCGCCCAGGACCAGTATCTGCCCGGATCGTTTTGCTCCGGGGAAAGCATCCATCAAACGCACGACAGCACCTCAATTCAAAATTATTAATAATAGAAAGCTATATAATTAATATTTATAGGGTTATCATATCAGAACACTTCCCAAATGTCAACCATATAATGAGATTTTTGCGCTTTCCTTTACATTTTGAGAAAACTTGCTCCGGAGTGCGGATGATGGTTGACAGAGGCGGCTTTGACGTTTATAATTAATTGTATTGATAAAGCAAAAAGGAGGGACCTCCCGACATGGTGAAAAAACCGACTTCCACCGATGTGGCGCGCCTGGCCGGCGTGTCGCAGTCCAGCGTATCCCTGATCCTGAACGGCAGCGATAAGGTTTCCTTCAGCAGCGAGACCAAGGAGCGGGTTTTTGCCGCCGCCAAGGAGCTGGGTTACCAGCCCAAGCACCAGCGCCGGATCCTCCGGCAGCGGGGCGATCTGATCCTGGTCCTGACCCCCACGCTCTCCAACCCATACTACTGCGAATTGTCCCAGGCCATTGAGGGCTACGCCGCCTCCCGGCAGTACCACGCGGTCATCTGCAACACCTTCCGCAAGCCGGAAATGGAAAAATACTATCTGGAATCCTTTGCCGGCGGACGGGTCGGGGGCGTTATTTACACGTTTCTGCCCAGTTTTCCCAAGCTGGTGGAGCGGCTGGCGGAGGAGATGCAGGTGATCCTGATCGGTGAAAAGAAGAATGATCTGGCTATCTGCTCCATTGAACTGAGCAACCGGGCGGCGGGGGAGGCGCTGGCGGAGCACCTCTACCGTCTGGATCACCGGGATGTGACGTTTATCTCAACGCCCACCAACCAGACCACCCTCTCCCGGGAGCAGCGGCTGGAGGGGATGCGGGACTTCTTTGCGCGCCAGGGCCTGGAGGGCTGCGTCCATGTGATGGAGGCGGACTGCGGCTCTGAGGAGGATGCCGGCGATGGCGAAGCCTACGAATACCGGGTGGCAAAGAAGCTGACCGAGCGGTTCCTGGCCTCCGGCAGCGAATCTACCGCGCTGATCGGGGCCAATGATATGATCGCCATCGGCATTTGCGAGACGCTCAAGCGGGCCGGGTACCGGGTACCGGAGCATTACTCCGTGTGCGGCTTCGATAATATTTTTGTGTCCTCCCTGCTCACGCCGGCCCTGACCACCGTGGATCACCGGCTCCATCTGCGCAGCCGTTTTGCGGTGGACATGATCGTGGACCGGGGGACGGGCCTGGCGCCCAAAGCGCCGGGGGCGGTGAGCAAGATCGAGTATGCGCCCAATCTCATCGTCCGCGGCTCCACCGGCCGCAGGCGGCAGAGATAGGTCATCCTTTTTCTTGAAAGAAAAAGGATCAAAAAGAACTTTGACTTCGGGACTGGACCCGCTGCTGTTCCTGGATTTCTGCCCGGTAACGATGGTGTGTCGGCTATAGTCAGAGGATCGTATAAGAATACGGCGGAGACCGGTCTGTCCGGTCTCCGCCGTAGGTTTTTCCTGCCGCTTGTTCTGTCCCAAGAACCGGTAACGGCATTGCATTTCTGATCGAGGAACAATATCAGATGTAATTCTCCGCGCACAGCAGCTCCGCCAGCAGCACCGCGCCGCCCGCCGCGCCCCGCAGGGTATTGTGGCTGAGGCAGACGAACTTATAGTCATACTGGGTGTCAGGGCGCAGACGGCCCACGGACACCGCCATACCGTTTTCCAGCATCCGGTCCAGCCGGGTCTGGGGACGGTCAGGCTCCTCGAAGTAGTGCAGGAACTGCTTGGGGGCGGAGGGCAGCTGGAGCTCCTGGGCCCGTCCGGCGAAGCCGGCCCAATCGGCCTTGATCTGCTCCTCAGTGGGCTTGCAGCCGTCCTTGAACTTCATAAAGCAGGCGGCCATATGGCCGTCCTGGCAGGCCACCCGGAAGCACTGGGCGGTAATGGAGGGGCCCTGTGCCAGCACCATTTTGCCGTCCTCCACCTTGCCCCACAGCTTCATAGGCTCCTTCTCGCTCTTCTCCTCCTCGCCGCCGATGTAGGGGATGCAGTTGTCCACCATCTCGGGCCAGCGCTCAAAGGTCTTGCCCGCGCCGGAGATGGCCTGATAAGTACAAACCAGCGCCCGGTCCATGCCGTATTTCAGCAGGGGCGTAAGGGCGGGGACGTAGGACTGTAAAGAGCAGTTGGACTTCACGGCCACAAAGCCCCGCTTGGTACCCAGACGCTTGCGCTGGGTGTCAATGAGTCTGATATGGTCTGCGTTGATCTCCGGCACCACCATGGGCACGTCCTCGGTCCAGCGGTGGGCGGAGTTGTTGGAGACAACGGGGCACTCAAGCTTGGCGTACTTTTCCTCCAGCGCGCGGATCTCTTCTTTCTTCATATCCACGGCGCAGAAGACAAAGTCCACCATTCCGGCCAGCTTTTCCGCGTCCGCTTCGGCGTCCAGGATGACCAGTCCCTTGGCCTCCTCAGGCACAGGGGAGGTCATAGCCCAGCGGCCGGACACGGCCTCCTCATAGGTCTTGCCCGCGCTGCGGGAGCTTGCGGCCACGGCGGTAAGCTTAAACCATGGGTGGCCCTCCATAAGGGTAACAAAACGTTGGCCGACCATGCCGGTGCAGCCGATGATGCCAACACGATATTCTTTCATAGCAGAGACCTCCAGAATATAGACTTTCCATTTAAGATGCAGGCGTTTCCGCCAGGGGAAAACCGGAAAAAATATGAAATATACAGGGCAAAACTGGCCGTCCGTCCAGAACTTGGCAGGGGGACAGGAGGTAAAACTGTCGTTTCCTGGGTTGAAAAATCCGGCCGTCCCGTGTATACTGTAACATCATACGCCGTCTTCCGGAAAAGCGTACCGTACTTTCATACCACATTTTTTGCACTCTGTCAACCGTTTTCTCCCTGTTTGGAGGTTTTATGAAGAAGTTTTTCTGCACTTTTTTCCTTTGTTTGCTGACTGTGGTCATATTGAACGTTTCTGCCTGTGCAGCGGAGGACATAATGAAGGTGGGACTCTGCTACGGCGGCACGGCCCAATCCTCCGCCGTTCTGGAAAACGACATAGGGTCCGGTTTTCTGCTGGGCTGGTTTGATGAGGGGACCCTCTCCTTCCACCAGACGGCCAGCGTGGAGGAGAAAAAGATCGCCATTGCGCTCCGCAGCGGCGAGGCGGTGGTCTCGTCCGCGGCTAACGGCAAGGTCCTGTTCCGGTTCATTTTTTCCGGCGGCAGGGGGCTGGGCGTCATGCCGGACGGCAGGGGAGAGAAGGCGCAGACCCGGTTCAACGGCAGCCGCTGGTACGGCGGCTTTGAATTCCGCCGCAGCGGGAACGGCCTGAGCGTCATCAACATAGTCCCTCTGGAGGACTATATCAAGGGCGTGCTGCCCTATGAGATGAGTTCCGCCTGGCCTCTGGAGGCCCTGAAAGCCCAGGCGGTCTGCGCCCGGACCTACGCCCTGCTGCCCTCGCGGCACTACGGCGCGGAGGGCTTTGATGTGTGCAATACCACCTGCTGCCAGGTGTACCGGGGCATCGACCAGTCCGGCCCTCTGTCAGACCAGGCGGTGGAGGAGACGGCGGGCGTGACTGCCCGCTATAACGGGCAGTATGCGGAAACCTACTACTATTCCAGCAACGGCGGCGCATCGGAATCCGCAGTGAACGTGTGGGGCAATCAGCAGCCCTATCTGATAGGAAAACCGGACCCCTACGAAGCGCTGACCAGCATCCCCAATTACGAGTATACCATCTCCTACAGCTGGAAGGAGCTGACAAGCCTGCTGAAAACCGCAGGATACTCCATCGGTACGGTGACCTCCGCGCAGATCACAAAAACGACCCCCACCGGCAATGCATCGGAGGTCACCTTCCGGGACGCCTCCGGCAGGAAAGTAGTCCTGACCAACCAGGACTGCCGCTGGACGCTGGGGGCCAACAGTACGCGTTTCACCATCAGCGATGACGGCGGGACAGGCTGGTCCGTCAACCCCTCCGGCGGTAAGGTATCCAGCCTCAGCGATACATACGCCGTCTCCGGCAGCGGACTGGTAGGGACCATAGGCAGCGGGACCGCTTACGTCATTACCGCCTCCGGCACATCTGCGCTCCAGCCGTCCGGCGGCGGCAGCGGGATCACCATTACCGGCACAGGCTGGGGTCACGGCGTGGGAATGAGCCAGTACGGCGCCAAGGCGATGGCTGAGCAGGGGTACAGTTATGAGGACATCCTGCAATTTTACTATACCGGCATTACATTAGATCGGGCGGCGCGCTCCTGACGCCTCCCGGAAAGGAATAAACCTTGAAAACACATGATTTTTATTATGAGCTGCCCCCGGAGCTGATCGCCCAGACGCCCCTGGAGCGCCGGGATGCCTCCCGTCTGCTGGCATTGGACAAGGAGACGGGGAAGTGGGCCCACAAGCATTTCCACGACTTACCATCGCTGCTGCACCCCGGTGACTGTCTGATTATGAACGATTCCCGCGTCCTGCCCGCCCGCCTGCTGGGCAGCCGGGTCCACGCGGACGGCGGTTTAGGCGGGGCCTGCGAGGTGCTGCTGCTCATCGACCGGGGAGAGAACACCTGGGAGTGTCTTGTGCGTCCCGGGAAAAAGCTGCGCGCCGGTGCGCGGGTGTCCTTTGGAGAGGCCGGCGAGCTGACGGGAGAGGTCGTAGGCGAGGTGGAAGGCGGCAACCGGCTGGTCCGATTCACCTATGAGGGGATCTTTCTGGAGGTGCTGGAGCGTCTGGGGAGGATGCCTCTGCCGCCCTATATCAAGGCGGAATTGCAGGACCGGGAACGGTATCAGACGGTGTACTCCCGGGTATCCGGCTCCGCCGCCGCGCCTACGGCGGGACTGCATTTTACCCGTGAGCTGATGGAGCAGGTCCAGGCCATGGGCGTAAGCATCGGCTATGTGACGCTGCATGTTGGCCTGGGAACCTTCCGCCCGGTGAAGGAGGAAGAGATCACAGACCACGACATGCACAGCGAATACTGCGTTATTTCCCAGGAAACAGCGGACCTCATCAACCGCACCAAAGCAGCGGGAGGCCGGGTGATCTGCGTAGGCACCACCTCCTGCCGGACGGTCGAGAGCTGGGCAGGGGAGGACGGCCACATGGAGGCCAAGGCCGGGTGGACCAACATCTTTATCTATCCCGGCTACCGGTTCAAGGTGATGGACGCGCTGATCACCAACTTCCATCTGCCGGAGAGCACCCTCATCATGCTGGTGTCCGCCCTGGCGGGCCGGAGGCAGGTGCTGGCGGCCTACGAGGAGGCGGTGCGGGAGCAGTACCGGTTTTTCTCCTTTGGGGACGCCATGTTCATAGCAGGCGGGATAGCCTGATATAGGGGGGCTTATGGAGCATAAAGTAAATGGACAGAAGCTCCGGGCAGCATCTTGACAGAGGGGCAATTTACGATAAAAGCGGAGGTTGTTGCAGCCTCCGCTTTTTGCATGTCTTCCGTATTCAAAGACGATTCCGGTCTCCCCATTCGCACATTCCATCCAAAATGGGGATCAGGGACATTCCGCGTTCCGTGAGACTATACTCGACTTTGGGCGGGATTTGGGGGTACTCCTTCCGATGCACCAGCTGGTCGGCCTCCAGTTCCTTCAGAGTCGAACTCAGCGTTTTATAGGAAATATCCCGAATATATCTTTTTATTTCGTTGAAGCGCACCACCTTGAATTCCATAAGAGTATACAGGATCGTCATTTTATATT
This sequence comes from uncultured Clostridia bacterium, assembly GCA_947177115.1. Taxonomy (GTDB): domain Bacteria; phylum Bacillota; class Clostridia; order Oscillospirales; family Oscillospiraceae; genus Pelethomonas. The sequence goes on along the minus strand of CAMWTG010000047.1, from coordinate 839 downwards.
TGCCGTTGATCAAAGACAAGGTGTAGCTGAAGCCTGTATCGCCAAGGCACTCCTGAGAAATACAGCGGTCCGCCATTTTACACTCTCCTTCAGGTAAGTATCGCACTTAAATGTGCGTACTTGATTTTCCCTTGATTCTTGCTATGATGATACTATCAACTGCAGGGAAAGTCAAGCCTGCATCCATCAAGGAGGTTACTTGGAATGAGCAAAAAAATAGTAGTGATCACCGGCAGCCCGCGCAAGAACGGAAACAGTTTCGCCATGACAGACGCTTTTATTCAAGCGGCAGAGGCGAAAGGCCACCAGATCACCCGCTTTGATGCCGCAATGAAAAACGTGGGCGGCTGTCACGCCTGCGAGACCTGTTTCAAGACCGGGAAAGCCTGCTCTTTTGACGATGATTTCAACACGATCGCCCCGGCTGTTCTGGAGGCTGACGCCGTTGTCTTTACTATGCCGGTCTACTGGTATTCCATCCCCGCGCAGATCAAGGGTGTGATTGACAAGCTGTTCTCCTTCGTAGTGGGCGGCAGGGACATTTCCGGGAAGGAATGCGCCATGATCGTCTGCTGTGAAGAGGACGATCTGTCTGTCATGGACGGCGTCCGCATTCCTTTGGAGCGGTCCGCCGCGCTGCTGAAGTGGCATATGGTGGGCGAAGTGCTGGTTCCCGGCGTCCTGAATGAGGGCGATGTCAATAAGACAAACGGCTGTGAACAGGCGGCGGCGCTGGCCGGCAAATTTTAAAGGAGGACAGGGAACTATGTCAAAGAAAATCGTCATTTTGAACGGCAGCCCCCGGAAAAAGGGCAACACGTCCGCGCTGGTCCAGGCAT
>CAMWTG010000046.1 GCA_947177115.1 uncultured Clostridia bacterium | reverse complement strand
TTGTACGGGGTGCTCTACGGGGACCTGCTCATGAGCCTGGTCAACCAGTGCAAGCCCTACGAGCGGGAGAAGGGCGCGGCCCAGGCCCTGGCGGACCGGTGGACGGAGCGGCTGGCCCGGGAGCTGGCGGAGGGCCGGGGCGGCTACCGCCTGGTAAAGGCCAACTACCGGAGGATCCTGGACGACTTCGCCGCCCTGCCGGTGACCCGCTCCGAGAAGGTCATGGTGGGCGTGGTTGGGGAGATTTTCGTCAAGTACTCCCCCCTGGGCAACAACAACCTGGAGCAGTTCCTGGTGGACGAGGGGGCCGAGGTGGTCATCCCCGGCCTGCTGGATTTCTGCCTGTACTGCGTGTACAACAACATCATGGACCACCGGCTCTACGGGATGCAGAAGGGGAAGCAGCTGGCCTACAAGCTGGCCTGCCAGTACCTGCTCAATAAAGAGAAGGACCTTATCGACATCATGGCCGCGCACGGCCGCTTCACGCCGCCCACCCTCTTTACCCACACCATCGAGCTGGTCCAGGGGACCATCAGCATGGGGGTCAAGATGGGCGAGGGCTGGCTGCTGACGGCGGAGATGCTGGAGCTGGCGGACAAGGGCGTTGGCAACATCGTGTGTACCCAGCCCTTCGGCTGCCTGCCCAACCACATCTGCGGCAAGGGCATGATGAAGCCCATCAAGGAAAGAGATCCCAGCGTCAACATCGTTGCCATCGACTATGACGCCGGAGCCACCAAAGTCAACCAGGAGAACCGGCTGAAGCTGATGCTGGCCAACGCCCGCCAGCGGCGGGAGGCGGCCGCGCCTGTGCCGGAAAAGGCGGGAGTCAGGTGAACAGCTCCGGTTCCTGAGTGGCGGATTCCTCCTTCGCCTCTCGTATCAGCTGGGCGAGGAGCCGGTCGGCGGAGGCCATTTTTTTCCGCGCCCACGCGTATCCCTGGCGTTCTCCCTGATCCTGACCCTGTCCTTGACAATGATCTTTGTCTATGTCCATGTCTTTTGTCCATGTGGTTTTCTGGGTTTCGGGGAAACCGGGCGGGGCTTCTTCCTTATCCGCCGGTGGGGATTTTCTGGGCCGTCCGCCCTTTTTGCCGTTCTCCCGGGCCCGCTCCGCGGCGGTTGCCTGGGCCTCGCAGGCTTCGGCGATGTCCCGGCGGATGGCGGGCCAGATAAACCGCTCCGGCCCCTGGAAGTCCGGCTCTTCCCCGGTGTCCTTGCAGGCCAGCATGGCCAGCACGATCCGCCCCACCTGCTCCGGGGTGTAGGCCTGGAAGTAATCGGTATAGCTCAGCCACAGCTTTACGTATTCTTTTTTTCCGTTCATAAGCGCCTCCTGTAAGATCAGTCTCTGCCTATAGGCGGAAAATCGCCGGAAGTTGCTCTTTTTCCAGCAACCTCCGGCGGTTTTTTCTGTTATGTTATAGGCAAAGGATATAAACGCGCATCCCGCCGCCCGCAAAATAACGCGGCAGGCGAGGCCTGCCCTCCCGTCCGTGTAGGGGCGAGCATTGCTCGCCGCTTCTCCGATACACACCGCGTGCCGTGCGGGAGGATGGTATCCGCCTCTGTGGGAAATCCGGTGTAGGGGCCGATGTCCCCATCGGCCTGCAGTCAACTGCCGGGGTTCCGTCAGAACGGGCCGATGAGGACATCGGCCCCTACGGTTTTGGGCGCATCCGGACATCTGCGGCGTTTTTGCGGCCAGCCGCAGGTCTTACAGCAGCGCCTCCACCTGCTCTCGCTCCGGCATGGAGCGGATGGCCCCTTTCCTGGTGGTGACCAGGTACGCCGCCGTGTTGGCGAAGCGCAGCATGGCGGTCAGCTCCTCCTCCGTCAGCCCCTCCAGGCCGCGGTCCAGCACGAAGTGCAGCACGCAGGCGCAGAAGGTGTCCCCCGCGCCGGTGGTCTCGATGACCCCGCCCAGCCTGCAGGCGGGGACGAACACCCGCTTGTCCCCGTAATAGGCATAGCTCCCCTCCGGCCCCGCCGTCACGTTCAGCAGCCGGATGTTGGGGTATTTTTCCCGCAGGATAGCCGCGCCCCTGTCGAAGTCCGTCTCCCCGGTCATGAACTCCAGCTCGTTGTCGGCAATCTTCAGGATGCCGCACTTGCCCAGGCCCCAGGAGATCTGCCTCCTGGCCTCCTCCAGGTCCTTCCACAGCGGGGGCCGGAGGTTGGGGTCGAAGGAGAGCAGCGCCCCGCTCTTCTTCGCCATGTCAACGGCCCTGCAGGTGGCCCTCCTTACCCCCTCGTGGGTCATGGAGAGCGTGCCGAAATGGAAGATCCGGCAGCGGGCAACGGCCTCCTCCGGGACCTCCTCCTCCGTCAGCATCATGTCCGCGCCGGGACTGCGGTAGAAGGAGAAATCCCGGTCGCCGCCGGGCAGCGTTTTGACGAACGCCAGGGTGGTCCGCGCCTCCCGGTCCACCGCCAGATAGTCCATGCAGATGCCCGCGTCCTCCGCCGTCCTCCGCAGCAGCTGTCCGAACATATCGTCCCCTACCTTGCCCACAAAGGCGCAGCTCCGGCCCAGCTTTTTCAGCATGGCCAGCACGTTGCAGGGCGCGCCGCCGGGGTTGGCCTCAAAGAGGGCGTTGCCCTGACCGCTGAGGCCGTTCTCCGTGAAATCGATCAGCAGCTCCCCCAGGGCGATCACGTCAAAGTCTTTTTCCACCATGTTCATTCCTCCCCGTCAAATACCAGATCGTACTTCTCCACATCCATCAGCGCAGAGCCGCCTGCCTCAAAGCTGATAGCATCGGCTTCCTGCCGGGTGTAGATCACGGCGCTGGCGGCCTGTTCGCCATCATTGACAAAGACCTCCAGGCTGAACCGGTCCAGGATGATACGCAGCTTGATCTCTCCCTCTTTGCAGGGGACCAGGAAACTGCGGGTATGCACGATGTCGTGGGGCAGGCCGCTGCGGGTCCGGTCGATCTTGACGGTCCCCTGGTCGGGGCGGTAGCGGATGATGGTCTCATGCTCCCCGTCCTTGGCCACCCGGATGCGGAACCAGCGGTACCGCTCGTTCCCTATGGGCCGGACGGTCACCGTCATATCCAGCGTCCGCCCCTGGACGCCGGGCAGGTTCACCTCGCCGCTGACAGGGATGCTGCGGTGCATGACGCAGGGGCCGCGATACGCCTCCAGCTCCCGCACCGGGTTCTGGATGAGCCGCCCGTCCTTCACCGACAGCTCGCGGGGGACTGCGGTCTGACCAAACCAGCGGCAGTGATAGGGCTTTGCCCCTACGGTGGCCCAGTTCTGCATCCAGGCGATCATGATCCGCCGCCCATCGGAGGACAAAAGGGTCTGGGGGGCGTAGAAGTCCAGGCCGTAGTCGATGGCCTGCACATACTGCCGGACAAAGCCCTTCCCGGCGGGGTCGTAGTCCCCGATGAGGCACACGGTGCCGTTGCCCGCATGGAACTCCAGCCCCACGGGGCTCATCTCCTGGGGGCTGGCCAGCAGGACGTGCTTTCCGTCCAGAGGGAAGAAGTCCGGGCACTCCCACATCTTGCCGTACTGGTTGCCGCACCGGTCCAGCGTCCGCTCCAGCTCCCAGTGGAGGCCGTCCGGGCTGCGGTAGAGCAGGATGGCCCCGCTGCCGTCTTCCGTGCGGTTGCCGATGGCGGCAAAATAGGTCCCGTCTTCTTCCCGCCAGATCTTGGGGTCCCGGAAGTCTACCGTGCTGCCGCCTGCGGGAAGATCCTTTCCCGTCAGAACGGGGTTCAGGCTGATCTTTTCGTAATCCACGCCATCGCCGATGGCGGCGCACTGGGTCTGGACGTCCTGAAGGAACCCATCCGGGTCGCGGCGCCGCTGGACGCCGGTGTACATCAGCAGATGCCGCCCATCGGGCAGCTCCACCGCGCCGCCGGAGAAGCAGCCGGAGGCATCGTATTCCTGATCCGGGGCCAGCGCGGCGGGCAGCCGCTCCCAGCGGATCAGGTCCCTGCTCTTCAGGTGCCCCCAGTGCATAGGGCCCCACTCGTTGGAATAGGGGTGATACTGGTAAAACAGATGGTATTCTCCTTTGTAGAGAGAGAAACCGTTGGGGGCGTTCATCCACCCGATGGTGGGGGTGGCGTGGAAGGCGGGCCGCTCCCCGGCGGGGATGTGGGGGCCATATTGGGCCTCGAAATCACGGGCCTTTTGGAGCGCTTCGCTGGTCATATTGTTTTCCTCCTAAATCAGAAAATAATAATTGGAAGTTAATTTTTATTCAAACGGGCCGGTCAGACCCGGTTTTGGCAAATTGAATGCACGTTCAGTTTCCGATGTACTGTTTACGCCAGGAGCGTCTGAAATCAGTTCCATTGGCGGATCACCTCGGATTCTGATTATACCACATTTTTGAGAAAAAGGGGCGGCGAGATGCCGCCCCCTTTACGCTGTTAATGAAATATCTGAAAAAAGGAAGACCGTCAATCATTCCGCGGCGGCGTACCGGTCGTAAGCGTTCTGGTAGATCTCGATCAGCTGGTTCATGCCGTAGACATCGATGAGCTCCTGCTTGTAGGCCTCCCACTCGGCATCGCTGGGGCCGCCGTCACGGAGCCACAGGGCCTCCTGCTCCTTGACGTGGCTCTCAAAGTCGGCGCGGTACAGATCCAGGTCGTCCAGCTCGCTCTGGGTAAACACGCAGTCCACGGGATAGTAGGTGAAGTCGTCCACATAGCTGAACCAGAAGTTCTGCAGATCCTCCAGACGCTGGAGGGCCCGGTCCTCCATATGGAAGACGTTGGTGTAGTACTCGGAGAGGATCAGCTTGGGTCCCTGGACCTCGCTGGCGCTCTTCAGCTCGCCGGCGGACTTGCCGAACTTCTCGCGGGCCTCGTCATCGGTGATGGAGACGTACATGCCCTCCGCGTCCTTCTCCTCGTTGAAATACACGCCGATGGGGCCGTACTGGAGCTGCATGACGTTCTCGCCGGTGTACCACTGGTCATAGAACTTCAGCAGGTTGACGGGGCTCTGGCAGCTCTTGGTGATGGACAGCTGTCCGGAGTTGACGGCGGAACCGGCGGACTTGATGGTCACGGTGCAGGCGCCGTCCGGGCCCTTGAGCGGGGGGAGGTAGACGTAGTCGGCGGCGTGGTCCGCCATCAGCTCGTTGATCTCCCACCAGGTGGCCACGCCCACATAGCCCTGGGCGCACTTGGCCAGATACTGCTTGTCGTCCTGGCTGAACACCTCGATGTCGATAAGGCCCTCGGCGTACCAGTCGTGGTAGTAGGTGATGGCATTGCGGTAGCCATCGTCAACGCAGTCAAAGACCACCTGCTTATCCTTGGTCAGCCGCAGGTCGGCGCACACATCGGACCAGTTGGTCACGCCGAAGGGGGCGTAAAAGATGTTCTGGCCCCAGCACCACTGGTCGAAGCCGAAGGTCATGGGAATGGTGCTGCCCGGGGCCGCGCCGTACATTTTAGCGGCCATGTCGTTGTCCTTGAACGCCCGGAGGGCGGTTGCCAGCTCCTCAACGGTTTCGGGAACGGCCAGGCCCAGGTCGTCCAGCCATGCCTTGTTGATCATGGAGAACTGCTGAATGGAGTGGATGGAGTAGTCGTCCGCCGCGCCGGTGGCGGCGGTGCCCATCATCTCGGCGGCGGGCAGGCCGTAGATCTTTCCATCGTCCTGGGTGATGGCGGCCTTGATCTTGGGGTACTTCTCCAGGATGGCGGAGAGGTTGGGCATGACCTCGGGATCGGTGACATAGGGGGTCAGGTCGATGAACGTGCCGCCCCGGCCATAGCGGCCCAGGTCATAGTTGGACCAGCCAACCGCCTGCACGGCATCGGGATAGTCGTTGCCCTGGAGGCGCAGGTTCACCTGCTCGCCCAGGGAGTCGCTCATGGTCTCCCAGGTGATCCGGATGCCCGCGTTCTCCATCATCTGGTTGAGCACGGGGTTGTCGTCATAGCCGCCGGACAGGGCGGAGATGCCGGAGATCACATGGAACTCGGTCTGACTGGTGTCGGTGTTGGGCTCGCCGTTATTGGCGGGGGCGTTGTTTCCGCCGCCGCAGGCGGTCAGCAGGGCCAGCAGCATGGCTGCCGCCAGAAGGAAGGACAGGGACTTCTTCATGATGATTCTCCTTTACGATATTTGAAAAATGTATGGGACGATATATCTGTGCAGGGGCGAGCGTTGCTCGCCCGTTCTGCCGTCAGCCAACCGCGCCGCCGGAAATGCGCGCATGCCCTTTGGCTTGCGGGCGAGCAATGCCCGCCCCTACACGGCGCGGCGGAATGACGGCGGTACGGCGGGATGGATCAGCCCTTCACCGCGCCGGCCATGAACCCCTTCTCAAAGTACTTCTGGACATAGGGATAGGCGATCAGCATGGGCACAGCGGCCACGATCATGGAGCAGAACTTGATCAGCTCGGTCTGCTTGTTCAGCTCGGCGTAGCCGCCGGAGATCATGCTGGCCTGCTCGCTGGCCGCGGTGGACTTCATCAGGATGCCCCGCAGCACCAGGGGCAGGGGCTGGCCCTCGCCGCCCAGGTAGATCATGGCGGTGAACCAGTCGTTCCAGTAGGCCACCATGGCGAACACCGCCTGCACCGCCAGAATGGGCATGGACAGGGGAATGACCACGCTGATAAAGGTGCGGAACTTGGAGCAGCCATCGATCTCGCTGGCCTCCACCAGGTCGTGGGGAATGCTGTTCTGGAAGTAGTTGCGGACCACGATCATGTTGCCCACGCCCACGCCGCCGGGGAGGAACAGGGACCACATGCTGCCCATGAGGCCGGTCTGCTTGACGATCAGGTAGGTGGGGACCAGTCCGCCGCCGAAATACATGGTGAACACGAAGAACAGGCTGATCCACTTCCGGCCCGGCAGGTTCTTGTCCGCCAGAGGATAGGCGGTGATGTACAGCATGATGACGGAGAAACAGGTGCCGATGACGGTGTATTTCACGGAGTTGAGGAAGCCGGAGACGATCTTCGGGTCGGCGAACACCGCCTTGTAGCCGTCCAGGGTGAAGCCGCTGGGCAGCAGGAAGGTCTTGCCCGCGTATACGTCATAGGGGTCGGAGAAGGAGGCGATGAGGACGTAATACAGAGGGTAGGCCACAATGAGGAGCACCACGGCGCAGATGACCGTCAGGACGATATCGCTGGCCTTGTCGGACATGCCGGTGGACCTCTTTTTCTTTACAGCAGTTGCGCTTGCCATTTCGTTTACCCCCTTACACAAACTCAACGTCCGAAGCTTTGGACACGATCTTGTTGACGATGATGAGCAGGACGATGTTGATCACCGTGTTGAACAGGCCCACCGCCGTGGAATAGCTGTACTTGGCGTTGACGATGCCCTGCTCATACACATAGACGGCGATGACATCGGACGTAGCCTTGTTCAAGTCCGTCTGCAGCAGCCACACCTTCTCGAAGCCCACGTTCATGATGCCGCCGGCGGCCATGATCAGGTTCAATATCACCATGGGCATCAGCTCCGGGATGTCGATGTGCAGGATCCGCTGGAACACGGACGCGCCGTCCATCTTGGCCGCCTCGTAGAGGCCCGGGTCCACGTTGGCCAGGGTGGCCAGGTAGATGATGCAGCCCCAGCCCATGTCCTGCCAGATGCCGGAGGCGATGTAGATGGTGCGGAAAGCGCCGGCCTGGGTCAGAAAATCGATCTGGGTGCCCAGGATCAGGTTCAGCAGGCCGCCCGAGGGACTGAGGAAGATCTTGATCATACCGCAGATGACCATGACGGAGATGAAGTGGGGCGCGTAGAGGACGGTCTGGACCACCCGCTTGAACTTGTGAAACCGCACCTGATTGATGATGAGGGAGAGGATGATGGGCACCGGGAAGCTCCACAGCAGGCCGTAGACGCTGATGAGCACCGTGTTTTTCATCATCCGCCAGAAGGTGGGAGCCTTGAAGAATCGGGTGAACCAGTCGAAGCCCACCCACCGGCTGCCCAGATAGCCCAGGTTGGGATCAAAATCCCGGAAGGCGATCTGAATGCCGTACATGGGGATGTACTTGTAGACAATGGTCAGGACCACCGGGACCAGCAGCAGGGCGTACAGCTGCCAGTTTTCCAGGATCCTTTGTCCCAGCGTTTTTCGCTGGGACAGGGCGGCGGAGCCCGCCGCCGGGATCTGGACGGGAGATTCGCTCTTTTTCATGTGACTCACTTCCTTAAAACACATAGCTTGTCGCGTGGAGGGGGAGATGCTCGATCGCTGGGAAACGGTCCTTTGCAGGATGCGCGCCGGCCGCGTATTTTCGTATAACGTTTCACGAAGTTCCTCAAATTTTAGCAGCCTGCCGGGCTGCCGAAAATTCGTGAAACGTTATGCGCCTGTTGTGGCTATCTTAGCAAAGGTTCCGCCCTTCTGTCAACAGGTTTTTCCCAATTTTTCAAAGTTTATCAGTTTGAACAAACTGTGAACCCGGTTTTTGTTGATTGCGCCAAAACATAACGTTTCATGAAAAAACGGTGAAATTTCTCTTTACATTTCACCGCCGGTTCTGGTATGATAAGCACAGGCAAGGCGCGTGGGCACGTATCGGCGCTTTGTATATGAAACTTTTCACAAGGAGGGCGGTCATGAAAAACGCTGCGCCCACAATGAAGGATGTGGCCCAGGAGGCCGGCGTGGCCCTGGGGACCGTGTCCAAGGTATTCAACGGCATCCCCGTGGGGGAGAGCTATAAGGCGAAGGTGGAGGAGGCCGCCCGGAAGCTGGGCTATCAGGTCAACCAGTACGCCCGGGGCCTGAAGACCAACAAGACCAATACGGTGGCGGTGATCCTGCCGGGGGTGAACCACCCCTTTTTCGCCGCCCTGGCCCAGTATATCTGCGAGGCCCTGGCCCGGCGGGACTACCGGATGCTGCTGTACGTCACCGCCTCCAACCCGGAGATCGAGCAGAACTGCGTCAACATGGTCCGCCAGAACAAGGCGGACGGCATCATCGGCCTGACCTACAACCCGCTGGCCGTGGACGAGGACCTGCCCTTCGTGGGCATCGACCGCAGCTTCCGCCCGGACATCCCCTGCGTGGCGGCGGACAACTACGGCGGGGGCCGTCTGGCGGCGGAGAAGCTGCTGGAGCTGGGGTGCAGGCGGCTGGCCTTTCTGCGCACCGGCTCGTCCAGCCCCGGCGAGACGGACAAGCGGGGGGACGGCTTCGAGGCCGTCTGCCGCGCCCGGCAGGTCCCCTGCGCCGTCCTGCGCCGGAACGATGGAGAGGACGGCGATGAGGTGTTCCGGGAATTTTTCCGCGCCCATATGGCGGGCGGCAGGCTGGAGATCGATGGCATCTTCTGCTCCACCGACCTGCTGGCCTGGCGGATGCAGAATATTCTCGCGGAGCTGGGCCTGCGGGCGCCGGAGGACGTGCAGATCATCGGCTTTGACGGCATCCGGCGGTTCGGCGGCGAGACGCTGTACTGCTCCACCATCGTCCAGCCCATTGCCAAAATGGCGGAGACCTGCGTGGATCTGCTGCTGGCCAAGGACCGGTCCAATATCCCGGCCCTGGTGTGCCTGCCGGTCAGCTACGCGGCGGGGGGCACTACCCGGGAGTGACCCGCGGACGGAAGAACAACAAGGAGGAGGACTATGGCAAGCGAGTATCTGAAGCGGAAGTATAAGGACGTCAAGCCGGAGGAGAAGCGGGAGCTGACCCCGGCGGAAAAAAGGAAAAACTGGTGGTACTACCACAAGTGGCATATCGCCATCGGTCTGGCCCTGACCGCCATGGCGGCGGGCCTGCTCCTCCAGGTCCTGGGGGCCGGGCGGAGGAGCCCCGACTACCAGGTCGCCTACGTGGGCGCCCACTCCCTGCCGGAGGAGACCGCCGCTGCCCTGGAGGCGGGCTTCGCCGCGCTGGGCGAGGACCTTAACGGCGATGGGCAGGTGGTGGTGCAGCTGAATCAGTATCCCTCCGACCACGGCATGGACGGCGAAGCCGCCCTCGCCGCGCAGACCGCCCTGATGGCGGACCTGGTCAGCTGCGAAAGCTACTTCTTCCTTATGGAGGACCCGGAGGATTTCCTCCGCGAGGGCCAGGTGCTCCGCCGCCTGGACGGCTCCCTGCCGGAGGAGGGGGAGCCTGCCGAAGATGCCTGTCTGGCCTGGGACCGGTGCCCCGCCCTGGCGGCGATGGAGCTGGGGGAGTACCGCTACTTCCTGCTGGGGGAGGAGGTTTCCGGCGACAGCCGGGAGCTGGTCTCCGGGCTGTTCATCGGGCGGCGGGGCTTCTGGACGGAAAAGACCTGCGCCTACCCTGACGGCTGCGATGCCCTGTGGGAGAAGATCGTGGAAGGAGCGGCGGCGCCATGAAAAAGAGGATGCTCTGCCTGCTGCTGGCGGTCTTGTGCCTGTCCGGGTGCGGCCAGCCCCCGCCGGCGCGGGCGGCTGACGGCGCGGATTGGGACAGGAGCTGGGTCACGGTGGGGAACGTTGTCGGCGTAGACGCGCCGGTGGGCCTGGAGCTGCGGGAGAACAACGATGCCCTGGCGGCTAACGGCATGTACTACGCCGCCTGGTCCATCGGGGAGGAGACGCCCTTCGTGAACGCCGAAGGAGACGATGCCAAGCTCTATGACGCGCAGATCTATCTCCTGCTGGCGGGGTACGGCCAGGCGGAAAAGGCGGAGGACCGGGCGGCGGAGCTGCTGGACATGGCGGCCGCCCAGTATACCGTGGAGGACACGATGGAGGCCGTCCACAACGGGCAGCGCTTTACCATCATGACCTATACCTATCACACGGAAACGAACCCGTACCAGCGGGGCGCGTCCGCCTTCGGCGTATACCGGAACTATGCCGTCAGCGTTGAGATCTCCTGCCGGGAGGATTTCGATGGCGATGCTCCGGCGATCCTGGGGGACTTTCTGGACCGCTGCCACTACAGCGTCTGATATTTTCCGCCCGGCAGCGATGCTGCACGTTTGATCAAGGAACAGTCTGAGGAGGACCGCGTCATGGGCATGTTTTTACGGGACGATCCCCATATCGATGAAAAGGAGCGGCAGACGGGCTTCTGCCGCTACCGCCAGCTGCTGGACAGCCGTTTCAGCCGGTGGTGGAAGATCAACCTGCTGACGCTGGCCGGCCTTGCGCCCCTGGCGGCGGGGATCTTCTGGGCGGTGGCCTCCACCAGCCTGCTGGCGCTGCTGCCCTGCTCCATCCTGGGCGGGATGGTGGCGGGGCCCTTTCTGGCGGGGATGTACGATGCCCTGCTGCGGGGGATGCGGGACGATCCCCTGCCCTGGCGGGACGCCTACGCCCGCGCCTGGCGGCAGAACTGGAAGGGGAGCCTGCTCCCCGGCGGGCTGACGGGCCTGCTGGCCGGGCTGTACGCCTTCATGGGGATGCTGCTTTGGACGGCGGAAACGCCGCCCTCCGCCGGGACGGCGGCGCTGGGGCTGTTTTCCCTGCTGCTGGCGCTGGCGGTGAGCGGGCTGTACTGGCCCCAGCTGGTGCTGTTCGACCAGCGGGCCGGGGTGCGGCTGCGCAACTGCATGCTGTTCTGCGTGCGGTATTTCTGGCGGGTCATGGGCGCGGGGCTGCTGCACCTGGGGTACTGGGCGGTACTGCTGCTGTTCGCCCCCTGGACGCTGCTCCTGCTGCCGGTGACGGGCGTGTGGTACATCCTGTTCCTCACTCAGTTCCTGCTCTACAGGCAGATGGACGAGGCGTTCCGGATCGAGGAGCGGTTTGCGGCGCGGTGATGGTTTGAGGCAGGGGCGGGTGATGCCCGCCCCCCGCGCGGATCCCGCCTTTTGGCAGAGCTCCGGCATATATGGAAAAAGGGCCCGATGTTCTCATCGGGCCCTGCGGCAGTTTCCGTCTATATTATGGCCGCTTTACCGGCAGGCGTCCAGGCCCACGGCCCGGAACCCGTCTTCCGTCAGGATCCACGCCTCCCGGAATCCGCAGCTCTCCGCCAGCGCTGCGGCCTCGGGGAAGGCCCAGGCGGTGGTGTCCCTGCGGTGGCTGTCGCTGGTGATGCAGATCCGCCCCCCTTTTTCCCGGATGGCCTTCAGCAGGAAGGGGGCGGGATAGGGGGCTGTCCGCCAGCCTCTGGAGATGGCCCCGGTGTTGATCTCGAAAATAACGTCCCGCCCCATGGCCGTCTCCAGGGCCTCCAGGGCGGCGCGGACGTACCGGGGGTCGCTTTCATCAAAGAGCTTTCCGCCCTCGTTGAACTTAGCCGCCAGATCGAAGTGCCCCACGATCTGGCATCCGCTCTCCAGGGCGAAAGCCGCCTCCCGCTGAAAGCAGGCGGCGGTGAGGGCGTAATAATCCCCGCCGAAATGCTCCCGGACCCCCTGGACGAAGGATTCCGGGCTGGTGTCCGCGGACAGATAGCATCCGTCCTTCCAGATCCCGTGGACAGAGCCGATGATATAGTCGTAGGGCTCCCGGGGACCGGGGGAGTCCGCGTCCAGCTCCAGGCCCAGAAAGATCTCCAGCCTGCCCCGGTACGCCTCCCGCAGCCGCAGGACCTCCGCCCGGTAGGCCTCCTCCCGGCCGGCCTCCATGGTCCAGCCCTCCGGATCGATCTCCGCCGGCAGAGAGCTGTGCTCCGAAAAGCCAAGAGAGGTAAGGCCGGAGGAGATGGCCCCCCGGACCATCTCCTCCGGCGTATGCGCTCCGTCTCCGAAAACGGTGTGGGTATGCAGGTTCTGCGGAAACATTACTTGATCTTCCGCCCTTCCACGTAATACCGCTTGTCCTCGGCGTGGCCCATGGAGAAGGTCTTCCGGGGCAGCACGCCATCGGCGATGACGGTCTTGAACAGCTGATCCTTGCCCATGGCGGGCAGCTTGAAGCCGATGTTCCCCGGTTTCCGGCCCAGCTCATCGGTGACGGTTTCGCCGTGGATATAGTCCACCTCGCCGCCGTGCTCCTTGAGATAGGCGTCCAGGAAATTCTGCAGTGTCCCCACCGCCAGCTGGACCCTGGGGTTGGGCACGGTGAGATAGCCCGTACCGCCGGCGTGGGTATAGGCGATGGTGTGGCCCACCCCCTGGCCCTCGTGGGCGTTGGGATAGAACTCCAGGAAGGCCGCGATCAGCTTCTCCGGGTCCACGCCGAACACCACCCGGTGGATGGCCTCGAATTTCAGGGCGGGGTCGTGGAGGTTCTCGATCTCCACCAGGGCGTACCGGGCGGGCAGATCCGCCCACTGGTCCTCGGGGGTGACCTTCTTCAGGTTCTCATAGC
>CAMWTG010000045.1 GCA_947177115.1 uncultured Clostridia bacterium | reverse complement strand
TTGATTCGCGGTCGGGGGGGGCGGAGGGGGTCGGCGGGGGTGTCGGCGGGGCGGCCCTGAGGGCGTCGGCCTTGCCCATCTTCACCAGCATGGTGCCGAAGTAGTTGCCCTTCTTCAGGGCGGCGCGGCAGTCATCCTCGCTCATCTTGCCCTTGCGCAGCTCCACCATCTTGGGCACCATCTCGTCCATTCCGGCGTAGGTCTCGGGGTCCAGGATCTCGGCCTTGGCGATGTCGAAGCCGTTTTTCTGGGCGGCGGCGTTGACCTCGTCCACATTGCCCACCAGGATCACGTCCATCAGGTCCTCCCGGATCAGCCGGGCGGCGGCCTCCTGGATGCGGGCATCGGGGCCCTCGGTGAAGACGATGGTGCGGCGGTTGGCCTTCAGATTGTTCAAAAGAGCGGTAAACATAGCTTGCTTCCTCCGTATGTATGGTTGTTGGCTGCGGGCGGGACCCGCACAGATAAAGTTATTATACACCAACTGCCGCCGGGGCTCAATGATAAATTGGGGAATTTCTTAAAAATCTGGGCGGAGTGGACAATTTCCCGGCTGTGTGCTAAACTGAAAATATAACGATACGATGAGAGGAGGAGTTTTCCGTGAAAAAACAGATCTGTCTGTCCCTGGTGTTCCTACTGGTCCTGCTCACCGCCTGCTCCGGCAGCCATCGCTTCCTTTCCGGCCAGGTTTCCGACGTCCGGACGGAGGACGGGGCCATCGTCTCCTTCGTCCTCACGGACGAGGATGGGAAGCGCACTGGGGTCCTGGTCCCGGAGGACGCCCACTTCACGTCCCGGGTGGGCGCAGACGCCGCGGAGGAACGGGCGCTGCTCCTCTCCGGCCGGCCGGAGACCTCCGTCCATGTGGAATACAACGGGGGTAAGACCACCCTGACCACGGACAGCGGCGAGAAGCTCCCCGCCTATACCGCCTGGTTCATAGCGGTCAACGGCTACCTGGAGCCCGATGCCGCCTCCCTCCGGGACGGCACGCCCCTGGACCTGTTCCACTGGACCAACGGGACCACCTACCGCCTGAAGGACGGGACGGAGCTGCTCTACGAGCGGGACCCCGTTGGGCCGGAGAACTGCATCGTGGCGGGGCAGGAGAGCTTTGAAGCCCTCAGCGAGGCGGCGCAGCAGAAGGTCGCCGCCTACTTCGAGGAGCGGGGCCTGCTGTACAATGTGGCGGAGGAGCTGGAAAGATCCTATGCCTTCTGCCGGACCCGCGACCCGGGGGGACCTGTCCCCGGCGTGTGGCAGGACATCACACCCGCAGCCTCCAATGAACACGTCATGTACTTTCTCACCGAGGTCGATCTGCCCATCCACGGGGATGGTACGGCCACCATGGAGCGGCTGTGCCTGAGCGATGTCTTTGACCGGGAGACCGGGGCGCGCATTGAGACAGAGGACCTGTTCACCTGCTCCCGGGAGGAGGCGGCGCAGGTACTGCTGGATCTGGTCCAGATCACGGAGCAGCCCCTGCGCTCGGAGATGGAGGCCGCTTTCCGGCTGGAGTATATCACCTTCTCCCACAGCGGCGTCAGCGTCAGCTTCCCGGGCGGCTCCCTGCCCGGCTTCGGATGCGAGTACGATGACGGCCTGCGGGACATTCTCCAGCCCTGGGCCGTGCCTTTGAAGGAGCCCCTGGCGGACGGCAAATAAGAAGCTGCCAAGAAAACTTGTCAGAACCTCTTGACAAGTTTTCTTGGCAGTGTTATACTCCTGATTACCAAGTAAACTTGGCAAAGCAAAGGAGGAGCTATCATGAACAAGGATGACATCCTGGCGAGAAGCCGTGCGGAGAACCAGGGCAGCGATGAGTACGAGAAGCAGGTACTGGAGAAGGCGGGAAAGCTCTCCGCTCAGGTGGGAATAATGGTCTGCTGCTTCATTGCAATAGCCAGCGGGACGGTGACGGGCCAGATCAATTATGGCTGCTGGGTGATCTATTTCGCGATCCAGGCATCTCTCTTCTGGACGAAGTGGCGGTATATGAAAAAGCGGCATGAAGGGATCATGGCGGCGGCAGCGGCAGCCGCGGGGCTGATGTTCCTGGGACTGTTCATCTGGGAGCTGGTGCGGGGCACCCATGGATGACAAACTGATTTTGAAAAACCGCCTGAGAGATGCCCGGACGGAAAAAAAGCTCTCCCAGGCGGAGCTGGCGGAGCTGGTGGGCGTCAGCCGCAACACCATCAGTTCCATTGAAACGGGGCAGTTCAACCCCACCGCCAAGCTGGCCCTGGTGTTGTGCATTGCGCTGGATAAAAAGTTCGAGGAGCTGTTCTATTTCTAAGCAGCAGGAAGCGGTCCGATGGTATCCATCGGACCGCTTCTGCGCTATACATTCGTGGTGCGGCAAATGCTTTCAGTCCTCCGCAAACAGCACTTCCAGCCCCGGATTGGCCTGGCTGGCATCGATCATGGTCTGGAGCAGCGCCTTGCCGTAGTCCCCCAGCCAGGAGAGCAGGGTGTCCCCGTGGCGCACCATGATCCGGGTAGGGCCCTCCCGCTCCGTCAGGATGTCGTACAGCGCGTCCAGATTCCTGCCGTAGTAGTCCGGCAGGGCCAGCCGCTCCGTCAGGTGGTCATGGGCCTCCCGGCGGTTGAGCATCTTCTCTCCGTCCAGGACGATGGTCTCCCATTCCGCCATGGTCATTCCTCCCCGTAGAGCAATGTAAAGGTCTCGTAGTGGTCCTCGGTATAGTAGATCCGCCCGTCATCGGAATATACCAGCCGCTTGGCCCCCCGGCTGCTCTCTCCGATGGTATCGATATCGCACTCATGGTAGTCCCCGTCCGGCAGCACGCCCTCCCGGTTGCCGAACCTGTCCCCGCCGATGGCGCAGCCGGGGGCGTACACCTCCACCGAGCCGCCGGACCAGCCCAGATCCCGGGCCTCGTTCTTGGTGATGTAGTTGTCCGGCAGATGCCCGAAGGTGTACAGATACAGCGATACATCCTCCGAGCTGTTGTAGGTGCCGTCCTCTTCAATACCCGGCAGGCCGTCCTCATAGGGCAGTTCCTCGCCATCAACGGTAAAATCACCAGCGGACGGCGTTTCCGGTTCCTCCGGCAGAGTCTCTTGTCCGCCGGTTTCGTCCTCTCCCTCGTCAAGGGTCCCGGCTATGTAGATGGACGTGGGCCCGTCCTCGCCGCCAATGATGCCTATATCCCCGCCGCAGGCTGTCAGGCCCAGCAGCAGCGCAGCCAGCAGGGCAAAGGCCAGGGATCTCTTCATACCCTCATCTCTCCTTTCAGTAAGCCGCGCCGGGAGCAGCAGCTTCCGGCGCGGCGCTTTGTTCCTTTTACGATTCCAGCAAGGCCTCCGTATACCGCACGCCGTCCAGCTCATATAGCCGGTCCAGCTCCAGAGCCGGGTCGGTATGCCAGATCACCCGGTCCTGACAATAAACAGAGTTGATCCCTGTTCGGGCCAACCGGGCCAGCTCCTCCGGTCGGAATTGATCGGCAATATATACCGGCAGCAACGCAAGCAGCACTTCTCCGCATCCCCTGTCGCCGGCATAACCGGTGAGGTGATGGAGGGCATTCCTGCACAGCCCGTCCGCCGGGTCCAGATACGGGGTCCGCATCTCGCCATTGCCCAGACGGTAGAACCGGTATTGATCCAGACCGCTGGCTGGATAGTCCCGCAGGCTCACGATGCTCATGGGCCCCTGGTAGTTCATCACCGCAGCCCCATAGACCGTTTCATCCCGGAGGTCATAAAGGTTCAAAGAGTAGCTTTGCCCGCTGCCGTCCAAATTCCGGATAAAGCCATCATAGCTGCTGAGCGCGCCGCAGGTATAGCCCCCCGCCTCCAGCCCCCTGGCCAGGAAGTCCGCAATGAAGGCGTTGCGCATCCAGGCAAAGTCGATAAAATCATCGATCTCCTCCCGCTGGGCATAGGCCAGATACTCCTCTGACACCGCCAGCCTGATCCGGCCCTCTCCCAGCAGCTCCACCTGAATGGAATTCGAATCGTTGGCAAACCTGGCGACCTCCCGGTACTCCTGGGCAACTTCCGGACTGAGGCGGGGATCAAAATCCGCCAGCTGGCTGTCGTCCTCGCAGAAAAACACACTCTCGTACCGGTCATATACCGGCCCCAGATAGATGGCGCGGCTTCCCGTCCGCTCCACAGCGGCGAAGGCTTCATAGAATCCATCATCGATCTCCAGGATCTCATTAGGATGCCGGTTGATCTCGTATAGATTGCAAACGCCCTCTGCCGCCTCCTCGTTGTGAAACAGGAGGTATGCGTCCCGGCACAGCTGGGTATACAGGGCAGTGACCGCTTTCAGGTCCGCGCTGTAGGACAGCTCCCCGCTGCCCGGGCGGTAGAGAAAACTGAACTCCGAACCAACGTTGGGACCGCCGGTGCTGCCGGCCTGGACTTCCACCCATTCCTCGTCGGGGGCCAGCAGCTGCATGAACGAGTATGTCAGCAGCGCCGCACCCACGAACAGCAGCAACAGCGCCGCTGCCAACCGCCTCCCAACATGTTTCTCATTGAGTTCTATGCGCTCTACTGGTTTAGGCCGGGGGCGGTCACGCTTGTCTCTGGCGGTACGTCCCAAACTAGGCCACCACTCGCCACAGCAGCAGGAGGAACACCGCCAGCACAATGCCAATTAATACGAATCCGGCAACGGCCCCCTTCCTGCACTGCTTATAATTACGGGTATGATGGAATTTTTTGAAGAGGAAGGCCGCGATCAATCCCAGAATAGGCAGCAGGAAGGAGATGATCATATACCAGATGCTGCCGGTATCGTGAGTGGGATGGACCAGGAACTCCTTCTCCGCGGCTTCGTCCGCCTCTGCCTCCTGGGTGTGAAGCTCCTCCGGGGCATTGGGATCCCGGATGGTGATGGGCTTGACGGGGACGCCCGCATCCCGGATCGCCTGATACTTCTCAATCTCCGCCTTGTTGCCATAGACAAAGTGATCATGTCCGATGCACACCAGCTCCGGCTGGTCGGTGGAGTAGTCATGGATGGAGGGATCATAGGTATAAAGCACCTTGTTCTTCTCCAGCCGGGGAGCAGGGATGGGAATAGCGGAAATCAGGGAGTGGGTATAGGGATGCAGGGGGAAGTTAAACAGCTCCTCGGCCTCCGCAATTTCCACAATGCGGCCTTTATAGATAACGCCGATCCGGTCGGAAATGAACCGAACCACGGACAGATCGTGGGCGATGAAGAGGTAGGTCAGGTCCTTCTCCTCCTGGAACTTCTTCATCAGGTTCAGCACCTGGGCACGGATGGACACGTCCAGGGCGGAAATAGGCTCGTCCGCCACCACCAGCTCCGGCTCCATGACCATGGCCCGGGCAATGCCGATACGCTGGCGCTGTCCGCCGGAAAACTCATGGGGATAGCGGGTCAGGTGCTCGGGGAGCAGGCCTACCTCCGCCACCATCTCCTCCACCTTCCGCACCCGGTCAGCTTCATTGCTGAAGAGATGGAAGTTATACAGTCCCTCGGAGATAATATAATCCACGGTGGCCCGCTCGTTCAGAGATGCAGCGGGGTCCTGGAACACCATCTGGATATTCCGGATGACCTCCCGGTCCAAAGCATGGGGGATCTTTCCGGAGATGCGCACACCTTTGTACTGGATCTCGCCGTTAGCCAGAGGATTAACCCGGATAACGGCCCGGCCCACGGTCGTCTTGCCGGAACCGGATTCACCCACCAGGGAGAACGTCTCCCCCTTGTAGATGTCGAAGGAGGCGTGCTGGACGGCGCGGACCGCGTCCTCGCCCTTGCCGAAGGTGATGTCCACATCCTTCAGGGACAGCAGGATCTCCCTGCCGTTTTCCGCAATGGGACCATGTTCCGGAAGGCGGCTGCCCCGGGACGTGTTTGCAGTATCTTGTTTCAATGTAGCCACGTTTTCTCTCCTCCCCCCTTAAATATTGAACGCGCTGATCAATTTCTCGTGAATGTTCTGGATCCCCTCGGGTTTTTCGATCTTGGGGGCATTGGGGTCCAGAAGCCATGTCTTGGCATAGTGGGTATCCGTGACCTTGAACATGGGGGGCTCCGCGAGAGTATCGATCTTCAGGCAGTAAGGATTCCGGGGCGCGAAGGCATCGCCCACGATCTGGTTATACAGAGAGGGCGGCGTGCCGGTGATGGAATACAGCTTGGTATTTTTCTGCGCCAGCTGGGGCAGGGAGGAGAGCAGCGCCCAGGTATAGGGATGGCGGGGGTCGTAGAAAACTTCCTCTACCGTACCCAGCTCAATGATCTGCCCGGCGTACAGCACCGCCACCCGGTCGGCCACATTAGCCACCACTCCCAGATCGTGGGTAATAAAGACGATGGTGTAGTTGAATTCCTTCTGCAAATCTTTGATCAACTGGAGGATCTGCGCCTGAATGGTCACGTCCAGAGCCGTGGTCGGCTCATCGCAGATCAGGATCTTGGGCTGGCAGGACAGGGCAATGGCGATAACGATACGCTGGCGCATACCGCCGGAATACTGGAAGGGGTAGTCATCAAACCGAGCCTCCGCTTTGGGAATGCCCACCTTCCGCATCAGCTCCAGGGCCCGATGGCGGGCCTCAGCCTCGGTGCAGTCCTGGTGCTTGAGGATAATGGAGGTGATCTGCTTACCGATGGTGATGATGGGATTGAGGCTGGTCATGGGGTCCTGGAACACGGTGGCGATACGGCGGCCCCGGATCTGGGTCCAGTCCTTGGAATAGTTCACCTTGGCCAGGTTCAGGATGCAGGTGCCATGAAGCGCCTCCGCGGTCTCGTCCAAATAGCGGACCCGAAACGTGATGTCGTCAAAGATGATGTTCCGCTGGTTCTCATCGTTCAAGTCCACACCAAGCTGCATAGCCTTGATCAGCGCGGCAACCAGTTTGTTGATCATCTTTACCCGCTGGCGGATGCCGTACCGGCCCACAGAGAGGTAGATCTCCTTGACCAGGATCTCGTTGCGCTGATATACCGCCGGAGAAACCGTTCCTTTCGTCTCCCGCTCATACTGGGCCTTCAGGGCGGCATGCTGCTCCTCATAGCGCTTATTGAAGGCGGTATCGCTGCTGGCCGCGGCTTTCCGGTCATGGACCAGCTGCTCCTCCTTCTTTTTTAGGGCCTTGATCTGCTGATCCAAGTCATCAATCAGCTTATCGGTCTCCTTGATCTTATCCCTTTCCTTGCTGCGGTCAAAGGTCTGCTTCAGGTTATAAGCATCGGTGCGCTTGACTACCAGATCGTTATACTCCTCCTTGACCTTCGCTTTCTCCTCATCGGAGAGGCTGCTGCGTTCCCGCTTCTCGCTCTCCAGCGCCAGAATTTTCTGGTAGGTAGCGGCGCCCAGCTCCAATCCGGCAGCTGCGTTCAGCTTTTTCAGTGCGCCGTCCATCAGCCTCCGGGCCGTGGGGGTCAGCTTCACATGGGTATCGGACAGCTCATCATCATTGAAAATAATGCTGCCCTCGCTGACAAAACCGTTGGAATCCAGCATACCTGCAAAGGTCTTGGTAAATACGCTCTTGCCGGAGCCGGACTCACCCACGATGGCGATAGATTCATTCTCATAGATGTCCAAGGAGATGCCTCGGATGGCGGTCAATTCGCGGCCACGAACGCGGAATTTGACCCAAAGGTCCTTTACGGACAGCAATACTTTCTTATCTTCTGCCATAACTGACCTCCCTTACATATGTGTCCGCGGATCGGACGCATCGCCCAGATTCTGGCCTACCACATACAACACGATGGTAATGATGGCCGAAATAGCCACCGGGCTCCAGAACTCCATTTCCCAGCCGGGAGTGACCATAGCAGCTTCTGCAGAGAAGATCAGACGGCCCAGAGACATCTCGCTCATACCCAGGCCGATGTAAGCCAAGAACACTTCGTAGGAAATGTAGCTGGGCAGCTCTGTAGCCAGTAAAGTCACAATGACAGAAGTCATGAAGGGCAGTATATTCTTCATAGCGATCTTAATGGTGGAGGTGCCTAGGCATCGGCTGGCCAGATTGTA
Source organism: uncultured Clostridia bacterium (assembly GCA_947177115.1). Classification (GTDB taxonomy): domain Bacteria; phylum Bacillota; class Clostridia; order Oscillospirales; family Oscillospiraceae; genus Pelethomonas. The sequence goes on along the minus strand of CAMWTG010000045.1, from coordinate 5,387 downwards.
TTCCCGTTCACGGATGATAACCACCTGCGTTCGGATAAAATAAGCAATGCCGATCCATCCAACGATCGTCAGGGCAAATACCATGGTCCAGAAGGTAGGGGCAAAGAGCATGGCCAGCACGGAGATAATCAGAATCATGGGGATGTTGCCAACAATATTGTAGACCACCATCATAACGGCGTCCACCTTCTTGGAGAAGCCCCACACCGCGCCGATGCATACGCCGACCGTCATGTTGATGGCGGCGCAGAGGAAAGCCAGGGAGATGGATATCCGGGAACCGTTCCAAATAGCATCAAAGGTGGGTTCGCCGGAGGCGCCCGCGCCCAGGATCCACTTCAGGTCAAAGCCAAAGTATTTGATCGCGGCGGCAGGGCTCAGGTGCTTGGAGTTGGAATCCAGCAGGTTGGCGTATGGGTCGTAGTTCGTCACAGAGGGATAGATATACGCGAAAGCGATTACGAACAGCAGCACCCCCAAGATCGCGATATTGACCTTCTTCCGGAAGAACACCCGGAAAACGCTCCTCCAGTAGGAGTACCGGGGCGCGGTGATCTTCTCCGATTCCATGTCATTATGGTCCGCAAAGGCGAACAGCTCCGCCTCGCTCAGGCCCAGATTCTTGTAATCATATTCCATCACACTCACCTCGCTTTATTCGTAAAGGAGATACGCGGGTCTACAGTGGCCATCAGCACATCGCCCAAAATAATGGCGATGACGGACAACACCGCATAGAACAGAGTCACGCCAACAATCACGCTGTTGTCGTACTTATTGATGGCTTGGGTCAGCAGGTTACCGGCGCCGGGGACGGAGTATACGCGCTCGGTAATAATAGCGCCCGTCATGGCGAAGATAATGCTGCCCGGGATGCCATGGGTGATGGGAATGGCCGCGTTTTTCCAGATGTGCTTGGTGAAGATCTCGCTCTCCGTCAAGCCGCCCGACCGGGCGAACTTCACATAATCGGAGTTCATCTGGTCAATCATATACCGGCGCATCCACTTCATCAGGTTGGCCAAGCTGGGCAGTGTCAGGGAGACGATAGGCAGGATGTACATCAGATGGTTCGTCCCCGATGTGTCCATATCGAACAGTGTTGGCAGGCCGAACAACCTGCCGCCCAGCGATTTGAACAGGAAAATATACGCCAGGCTGGGCACCGCAATGATGAAGATGATATACGCGGTGCCGATCTTGTCCAGGAGACCCTCCTTATGCCGGGCCATCAGCAGACCAATGGGCAGACCCAGACAGTAGGCCAGGGCGGTGGAGATGATGCCAATGACGAAGGAGAATCCCAGCTTGGACTTGGCCACCTTGTGGGTGATAACGTTGGTATAGTCGTCACCGAAGCGCTCAACGTACACCCCGTTGATCTCCCGGGAGCCAGCCGCGTAGGTAGCGGTGTGGAGATTGTCCGCGCTGTCCTCGGTTAAGCCCGTGTCGGGATAGGTCAGGGGTTTGAGCACGTAAGAACCCTGGGAAGCGGTCATGGTGGTGAACACATCAACGCCCCGGTTGACGGTATAGGATTCACCCAGATTCAGGGTGAGAATATTCTGATGGAGCCATGGGAACTCATTATCAAAGTACAGCAGATATTTGTGCATCGTGCCGTTGCCGATAATGGCGGGGGAGAAAACGTTCTCCGTCCCCGTGGGATTATAGACCGGATCATACCAGGTGAAGGTAATACCCCGCTCGCCGATGTCCACCGCGTCATCCACATAGTGGACATTGTCGATGAAGAACATATCCGCAAAGTAAGAAATGGCCCGGTTAATCAGGGGGATGTCCCGGACGGCGTAAAGGGCGGCCTGTCCACCGTCCTTCACCTGCCCGTTTCCGCGGAGGTCCGCGTCCAGGCGGACCACCTCGTAGCCCTGGGACTGGTAGGTCTCGGTAAATTGCTGGATATACTTGGCCGCCAGCTCGTTATCCTTTTCCGGTGTGCGGCCGATGGTAGCGGCGGTGGCGCGGTCCTCTTCCGTGATCTCCCCGCCGCGCTGCAGCTCAATAAGATAGTCGGCATAAGGCACATAGTCCTGGTAGCCATATGCCTCGTACCGGCTCTGCTCATAGGTAATGCGTGCGTTGCTCTGTAATTTGGAATAGTTGGGGTCGCCGGCCATGATGGTGTTCCTATTCAGAAGCGAATAAATCAGCACCATGACGATCAGCACCACAATGACCGCAGAGACTACGCCATGAAGGAGGCGCTTGAGTACATATTTTCCCATATTCTCCTACCTCACTTAACTATCAAAAAAGGTGCCGGGCACCTTTCTTAGGGCAACCTGCGCAAGGGGGGTGGGAACCCCCACCCCCCTGCTTCTGCTATCCGATTTTTGCCGGAGCCTGAAATTAATACAGGCCGATGTTCTTGCACATGTAGCCGTAAGCCTGGATGGTATCCAGATAGCTCTGGGGATCGCCGTAGTCGGGACCCCAGCCGGAGTACAGCTGCTCATCGTAGTTGGCTTCAGCGCCGTTCTGGATGCGGTAGTAGCTGTTGCCGTAGGAATCGTTATCCTCATAGCCCACCAGGTTGACAGTGACTTTTCCCTCCAGGACACTCTCGATGGACTGCTTATAAGCGTTCGCCTGGTTAAGGTAAGTCTCGCCGTAATTGGCAACGGGAAGGTCAAAGATAATGGGGTTCTCCGCGGAGATCTCTACGCCCACCTGGGCCAGCTCAGCAATGGCCAGCTCAATCTCAGCCTTGGCTGCGTCAGGATTGTACCAGCCATCGAAGCCGGCGCTGGAACCTACGCCGCCGTCAGCGGTGGGATCCCAAACCTTGAAAGCATAGCCGTCAGCTTCCAGCTGAGCCTGCAGGACCTCGCCATAATAGCTGCCAGCGGGGAAGGTTGTGGCAGTACCATTGATGTCAACCGTAGTGTCAGCGCTGAACTGGACAAAGGTACCAGGCACGTAGGAGTTGATCATGGAGGTATATTTCAGCTCATCGCCGCGGGCCTGGGCAACATACCCGCCGCGGTCGAAGCCGTAGGCCAGGGCCAGGCGGAAGTGCTGGTTGTTCATAGCGGCGCGGGTACGGGCCTGGGCATCAGCATCGTTGGCTCTGGGGGAGATGCCCTTGGTGTCATCATTGGCGTTGGCAAAGGCCTTACGGTTCAGGTTCAGCCAGCCAACGAAGCTGGTGGTGTCAGTGGCGCTGGTGTAGTGGTAGAGGTCAAAATAGGACTCGCTCTCACCATCGGGAATCTCATCCTTGGCGAGGACCAGGGCGGAGCTGTTCAGACCGGTACCGGCAATGACGTTGGCCTTGGCCTCCGTATAAGAACGGGTGACATCGGAGCTGTCATCAAAGTAAATGTTGACGGCGTGGACATTCATGGCATCAGGGTTCCAGTAGGAGGGGTTAGCGGAATAAGCCGTGATGTTGTTCTCGGTGTAGTTGGTGATCAGATAAGGTCCGCAGTAGGCGATGGTGCTGGGGCTGGTGCCGTAGTTGCCGGCGGTGTAAGTGTCGCCCTCAGCGCCGAAGGTGCCGCCCTGGGACTTATAGAAGTTGTAGTTCAGGGGGCCGAAGCAGGCATAGCCCAGCGCCGTCAGGAAGGAGGGGAACTTCTGCTCCAGGGTATACTCCAGGGTCAGATCGTCAAGGGCCTTGACACCGACATCCTCGAAGGGAACCTCGCCGTTGATGTAAGCATCGTAGTTCTTGATGCCCACGCCGCCGTCAGCGCTCATGAGGAAGCCCAGCTCGTTGGTGTTGTCGGCAACGTGCATCATACCGGTGACCCAGTCATGGGCAGTGACCTGCTCCAGCTGGCGGCCCTGCTGGTCAACCCAGTACACGCCATCGCGGATGTGGAAGGTATACACGGTGCCATCGTCAGATACTTCGTAGCTTTCGGCCAGAGCAGGCTGCTGGACGTTCTTGATGTCGTACTCCAGCAGGCTGGAATAGGTAGGGGCCACGAAGTAGGAGTCAGAGGTCTGGGAGGTGGCGAACATGTCCCAGGTGTTCAGCTTGTAGCTGGTGGAGAAGTTATAGGTATCGTTGAGGGTATAACCGTTGTCGGCCAGGTACTGCTTGGCGCTGGTGACATAGCTGCCGGCATCGGGAGCATCCACCCACAGGGCAGTGAGGGCATCGCGGTCCGTAGTCTTGATCAGCTCATTGGCCACCAGGATGGTAAACCACTTGTACTTATCCAGGCCCCAGTTAATGCCGGTCTGGCTACGGGGCACCACGCGGCTGATAGCGAAGGCGCCGCCGTTGCTCTGGAGGGGCACGAACACACCGGACTCCAGCAGCTTGGCCTCAGCCACAGCCATCAGGGCCGCACGCTTGTCAAGATCGTCCAGCTCGGTCTTGGCCGCAGCATAGTACGAAGCGAACTCGCCCAGGTTCCAGTCGTAGAGGGCGTCAGACTGACCGTCAGCGTCCATAGCGTCAATGGCTGCCCAGTCAGGACCGGTGTAGCCACCATCTGCGGGGGCGTTGTCATCGGGGGTATTATCTGCGGGGGTATTGGTATCTGCGGGGGGATTGTTGGTGTCCGTGGGCGTATTATTGTTTCCGCCGCAGGCCACCAGGCTCAGCAGCATCGCCAGAGCGAGCACCAAGCACAGGAACTTCTTTTTCATGTTGTGCCTCCTATCAAAATTATCTTCAACCAACGGGGCGCAGCCGCTTTGCCTGAACCACGCCGGTTAAATACACGCCAAATACCGGGTGCTGTTGGACAGAGGGGATGGCAGCAGCGAAGCTGCTGCCCGCTTTAAAGCATTTAAAGCGTGAAATTGCCTTGGTGGAGAAAAGCGCGGGCTGCATGGGAGGAGGGCCGCGCTTGCAGAATTCAACTAATTTTCCGATAAATATTATACTGAAAAAAGATTTACTTGTCAATCCCACAGATCGAGAAAATCCGGCCAAAATGAGCAAATCTTTCGCCCCTCTTTTTCGCGGCTCTGTATCAATCCCACAAAATTCCCCCTGCAGCCGGCCTCTCCGGCCCCGAAAAAGAGCGCCGCGCAAGCCCGCAGGGCCCTTTGTCCCAGCAAGAGTCCGGGGGCCGGGGGACATGCCCCCCGGCTCCCGGGCCCGTCAAAGCTTTTCCCCGTTACGGCAGGCAGTACAGCGCGATACAAAAATACTGCAGGATGCTCCCCGCCAGCACGAACAGGTGCCAGACAAAATGCATATATCTCCCCTTGGCCTTGTAAAACACGATCCCGGCGGTATAGGCTACGCCCCCCGCCACCAGCAGCGCCAGCCCCATGGGCGGCAGCGCGGAAATGATGGCCCGCAGGGCCAACACCACCAGCCAGCCCATCAGCGCGTACAGCGCCAGGGATACCTTGTCAAACCGCTTCAGATCAATGGCGTTAAGGGTGATGCCCACCGC
>CAMWTG010000044.1 GCA_947177115.1 uncultured Clostridia bacterium | reverse complement strand
ACCAGGAAAGGGGGGCGTTTTATATGGAATTGCGGGTGTTGCGTTACTTTTTGGCGGTGGCGCAGGAGGAGAGCATCTCCGGCGCCGCCGAATACCTCCACCTGACTCAGCCCACCCTGTCCCGGCAGCTGATGGATCTGGAGGCGGAGCTGGGAAAAAAACTGTTCATCCGGGGGAACCGAAAGGTGAGCCTGACGGAAGACGGCGTGCTGCTGCGCAAACGGGCCAGCGAGATCGTAGAGCTGGTGGAGAAAACGGAATCCGAATTCTGGGGCACAGAGGAGGCCATTGCCGGAGATATCTATATTGGCGGCGGCGAGAGCGATGCCATGCGGCTGATTGCCCGGGCGGCCCGGTCTTTACAGTGCGCCTATCCCGGCATTCATTATCATCTGTTCAGCGGCAATGCCAATGATGTGTGCGAGCGGCTGGACCGGGGATGCCTGGACTTCGGCATCCTGCTGGAGCCCGGCGATCTGAAACGGTACGACTATATCCAGCTGCCGGTAAAGGACGTATGGGGCGTGCTGATGCGGAAGGACAGCCCTCTGGCGGCGCGGGAGGCGCTGGGGCCGGACGATCTGCGGGACAAGCCGCTGCTGCTTTCCCGGCAGTCCATAGGGCGGGACAGCCTTTCCTCCTGGTTTGGGCAGGAGTATGCGTCCTTGCATGTGGCGGCTACCTATAATTTGATCTATAATGCCTCCTTAATGGTAGAGGAGGGATTGGGATACGCCCTGGCGTTGGATCACTTGGTCAATACCACCGGAGACAGCCAGCTCTGTTTCCGTCCCCTGGAGCCCAGGCTGGAGGTGCGGCTGTATGTGGTATGGAAGAAATTTCAGGTATTTTCCAAGGCTGCGGCAAAATTTCTGGCGGTGTTGCAGGAGCAGGCGGCGCGGGGCGCGTAGCCGGTATATTTGTCGGCGTTCAGCAGCTGCAACCGCTGTGTACCGATGTCTAAATACTAATCCCAAAGAAAAAGGATCGAAAAGAACTTTGCCCTAGAGCCTAAAACCACTGCTATTCCTAGATTTCCGCCCGGTAACGATGTTGCACTTTTAGTCGAGGAATAGTATAAAACGATTATTCCCTTCTGCACTTCCGGCAGCAGCGGCATCGGCTCCAGTGCCCGGAACCTGCATTTTCTGACAGATGGTGCGACATGGCTGGACGGTCAGCGTTTCAGCGGCGGGACCGCCCGCAGTATCATGACCCAGTGGGTGGACGGTCTGGTTCTTGACATTACCGCTGAGTAAATCAAAACAATACAGGGAGCAGGAGGATTTCTAATTGAGCATTGAACTGCCAGGGGCTGGAGTATAGCACTCTTGCCCCTGGCAGCTTATTCAAATCATTAATTGTTGCTTATTGCGGCAGCAGGACATATGCTCTGACGGTTGATAACTGAGTTTAGGCCGAGGAGGGGGGGAGAGGCATTGTGAGAAAGAGCGGATATTGGTTATTGAGAATTCACGCCAATACCGATTCCAGTTCCCACAGCCATAACCAGATATTGAGGAGGCATACATAACGGCATTGCAGCCAGCGCATTCCCGCCAAGCCTACAGGTGGCCTCTGGGAATCAGTGTGGACGCCCCAAACGCCATCCGGCTGGTTGTATAGTCGACACACTTGAGAATCGGTAAAAAGGAGGCGGGGAAAAATGCGGTGTGGCAAGGCGGAGGACGCGGGCGGGCTGACGCCCGTCAAGGACGACAACGCAGTCCACGCCACATTTTTACCGCCGAACTTTACCGATTTTCAAGTGTGTTGACTATATGATAGATAAGCTGAATTATCTGCATTATCCAAAATCATTTGCAAATAAGATGATGAATAGTACCCTACCCAACATAGACTATGTAATCAACTTGAATAATGGCGCCGAGGATCTTTCTGTGCGGGGGCTGATACCATCAACATGCACATTCATAGGGGTACCATGTATTTCCTGCAATTCCCTCGTTTTAAAACAGCCCCAGATCCCCGGCCCCTGCATATCCATAAATCAGCCTGCCGGGCAATACCGGATCAGCAGCGCCTCCAGCGCCTCACTCTCCAGGGGGGTGGGCACGGTAAACCGCTGATTCTCCTCAATAGCCCTGGCCAGGGCGCGGTACTGGTCCGCCTGGGCGCAGGACGGATCGTGCTCGATCACCGTCTTGCGCTGGAGCTCCGCCCGCTGGACCACGTTGTCCCGGGGCAGGAAGTACAGCAGCTGGGTGTTCAGCTCCTTGGCAAAGGCCTCCACCAGCTCCCGCTCGTTGTCCACAAGCCGGGAGTTGCAGATCAGTCCGCCCAGCTTGGTTTTCCCGGCGGCGGCGTAGCGCTGGATGCCCTTGCAGATGTTGTTGGCGGCGTAGAGGCTCATCATCTCGCCGGAGCAGACAATATAGATTTCCTGGGCCTTGCCCTCCCGGATGGGCATGGCGAAGCCGCCGCACACCACGTCCCCCAGCACGTCGTAGAGCACATAGTCCAGGCCATCCCGGTAGGCTCCCAGCCGCTCCAGCAGATTGATAGCGGTGACGATGCCCCGCCCGGCGCAGCCCACGCCCGGCTCCGGCCCGCCGGACTCCACCGCCTGAATCCCCCGGAATCCGGTAAACATGAAGTCGCTCAGCTCCACGTCCTCCTCTTCCTTGGCCCGCATGGTGTCCAGAACGGTGCGCTTGGGCATCCCGCCCAGGATCAGGCGGGTGGAGTCCGCCTTGGGGTCGCAGCCCACGATCATCAGCTTTCTGCCCATGTCCGCCAGGGCGGCGGCGGTGTTCTGGGTGGTGGTGGACTTGCCAATGCCGCCCTTTCCGTATATTGCGATCTGTCTCATGAATCATTCCTCCTTATAGTACGCCGTCCAGCCAGCGGTCCATGGCCCCGTCTGTCATGGAGAAGGGGACCATCAGGGACGCCGGGGCCAGATTTCCCTGATTGTGCAGAGGGACCCATTTTACCTGGGAGCCCATTTTATAATCGGTGTCGCCAAAGACCACCCGCAGATTCTCATTTGCCAGCTCTGAGGCCAGCTCGTCCTCGCTGACCAGTTTCCTGTCGCCGGGGCGCATAAAGCCTTTGTCCATTTCGAAGAAGCTGCATACCCGGACGTTGGCGTACCCCCGGGCCTCCAGCCCCCGCCGGATGGCGTCCGCCGAGAACTGCTCGCCGATGATCAGGGCGTCCGGACCACCTTCGCCGCCCTCCGGCAGCGGGGCCCGTTCCCCGGACTTCATCTCCTCCAGCAGCCGTGCACATTGGGCTTTCCCAAAGGGTGCGCCCACCACATAGGGGATGCCGAATTCCCGCTCCATGTACCGCGCCAGCCGCAGTCCGGACACGTTTACCACCAGGTTCACCGCCGCAGCGGCGGCGTTTTTGAAGTTTTCCATAGATTCCTTGCCGCCCCACCGGGACAGCACCTTCCACCCGTTGTCCTTCAGCCACTGTTCCGTTTCCCGGACCATGTCCTCCGTCCAGTCCACGCTGTGACAGCCCAGCAGATTCACAGTACCGGGCACAGTCTCCCGCTTCTCCGGCAGGATCGTCCCCATAGCCTCCAACGCCATGCCAATGCCGCAGAGGTAGTCCTTTTGTCCGTCCAGGTCCACGATGGCGGCGGGGACGGAAAGTTCCTCCCGGATACGGCCCAGGGTCTCGCCGTGGTCGGTTCCGATCATAGCGGCGCAGGGAGCGGTGGTCAGCAGCAGGAAGGCGGGATGGAATACCTCCAGCCCGGTCTTTACAGCCTTCCACACCTTCTCAGAAGTGCCGGTGATGACGTCCGCCTCCCGGACCTCGGAGGACACCATCCGCTGGGTACCGAAGTAGCCGGTCTGCTTGCCGCCGGGGCCCCGGCGGTTCTCGGGACGGCCCACGCCGCCCTGAGCGAAGCGCAGGGGCTTATAGCTGGAAGCATCGTCCACCACGGCGATGCCCTCGGTGTTGTTCATCAGCGCCTGCAAACCCTGAATGTCAGACAGGCAGGGAGGTACGGTTTTCCAAAGTCTCTTCATTGCCTTCACATCCTTTCCCGGACCCGGTGATCGTCCTCATCGCCCTGGGCGTTGCCGCACAGATGGCAGGTAGCATCGAGGGTGGCGGTAATGCCGTGATCGTCCTTCAGCTCCTGGGCCAGCAGATCGAAGTCGGTGGACAGCACCGCCCACTGACAGCCGTACATCACCACGAACTCCTTGATCCCCTGCTCCTGGCTCAGCTCCACGATGGCGTCCACGATCTGATGGAGGTAGCGTCCGGTGGCGTAGTCGGTGGCTGTGGGGCACAGCATGGCCAGACGGCCCTCACGCATAAGTCCGGTCATCTGGTCGGCCCGGTGCCGGGCGCAGTTCAGTGCGCCCACAAACAGCAGCATAGCGCCGGGCTTGCTTTCCAGCAGGGAGGACAGCTCCTTTTTGCCGCCTCTTCCGCCGTGCCGTCCGCCTCCGCCGTGTCGGCCGTGGCGGCGGCCTCCTTCTTCGCGGCCGCTCTCGCGGCCGCCTCTGGTTCTTTCAAACTCCATAGTATCTTAACCTTTCATTATTAAAAATAGGATCGTCAGGTTGCAAAACCCGCATACTGGGTCATATACAGTTCATAATATTTTCTCTTCGCCGCCAGCAGCTGGGTATGACTGCCCATCTCAGCGATTCTGCCCTGGTCCATGACCACGATCACGTCCGCGTCCCGGATGGTGGACAGGCGGTGGGCGATGACGATGCTGGTGCGGTGTTCCATGATCTTCTGCATGGCGTCCTGGATGGCCCGCTCGGTCTGGGTGTCCACATTGGAGGTGGCCTCATCCAGAATGAGGATCTGCGGATCCGCCGCGAAGGCCCGGGCGATAGCCAGCAGCTGCCGCTGGCCTTGGCTCAGGTTCCTGCCGGCTCCCAGCAGCGGCGTATCCAGCCCCTGAGGCAGCAGCTGCACGAACTCCTGACAGCGGCTCATTTGCAGCACGGAGCGCAGCTGCTCTTCAGTGGCGTGTTCGTTGCCATAGGTCAGATTGCCGCGCACTGTACCGGCGAAGAGGACCGTGTCCTGGAGCACGATGGCGATATTATGCCGCAGGCTGTCCGTAGACGCCTCGCGTATATTCTGGCCGTTGATGGCGATCTCCCCGCTGTCCGGCTCATAAAACCGCATCAGCAGATTGACCACCGTGGTCTTTCCGCTGCCGGTAGCCCCTACCAGGGCCACCTTCCGCCCGGAGGGCACCTCCAGGCTGAAATCCCGCAGCACCGGATGTCCCGGCTCGTAGGAGAAATTCACGTTCCGGAAAGAAACTTCCGCTGTGCCGCCCGTCTCCAGGGTCCGGCCCGCGCCGTCCTCGCTCTTCTCGTCCAGTACGTAAAATACCCGCTCCGCCCCGGCGATAGCGGTTTGCAGCTGGCCGTAGATCTGGGAAATCTCGTTGATGGGGCGGCTGAACTGCTTGGCGTAGACGATGAACGCGGAGATCACGCCCACGGAGATCATGCCGTGGAAGGAGAAGTATCCGCCCACGGCGGCGATGATCACGAACCCGATGTTGCCGATGCAGTTGGACAGCGGCCCCATGATGCCGCTGACGGCATCGGTCTGGATGCCCGCCTTTGTCATGCCGTTGGATACAGCGGCGAACTCCGCCGCCGCCTGCTCCTGGCGGTTGTAGGCCATCACCGTACGGTAGCCTGCGATCATTTCCTCCACCTGGCCGTTGAGCTGGCCCAGCAGCTCCTGGCGGCGGCGGGAGGAGCGGCGTACCTTCCGGGAGAGGAACTTGGTGGCGCATACCGTCAAAGCCACCGTTACAAGGCTCAGCAGCGCTAGCTGCCAGCAGTACCACACCATTACCGCCACGGTTCCGATGATGGTCAGTACCCCGGAAAACAGAGACGGCAGGGACTGGGACACAGTGGTGGAAATATTCTCAATATCGTTGGTCATGCGGCTCATGAGGTCGCCGTTGGCGTGAGTGTCCAGATACCGCAAAGGCAGGTCCACGATCTTGTCGAAAAGCTCCTGGCGCATCCGCTTAACGATGCTCTGGCTCAGTTTGGCGCTGAGCAGACCCTGGACCAACTGGCTGGCGCTGTAGAGCAGGTACACCCCCAGCATCAGCCCCGCCGTGGACAGCAGCGCGCCCTCCGCTGAACCGGAAATGATGTCGATGGCCTTGCTTTGCAGGCTGGGAGCGTAGATGCCGCACAAAGTCCCCAGCACCACCACGGCCAGCATTGCGCCCAGTACCTTCTTCTCCCGGGTAAAATACCTGGCGATCCGCAGCAGGGTCCCGCCCACGTTTTCCGCGTACTCGATGTGGATGTTTCCCGGCATCCTGCTCTCGGGGCCGGTCATGGCGCGGGAGCGGGGAGCTTTTTCTTTCTCATTCTCCATTACAGCGCCTCCTCCTCGTTCCCCATCTGGGAATAACAGATGTCCCGGTAGACCGGGCAGCTCTCCATCAGCTCCTGATGGCTGCCGCAGCCTACGATAGCCCCCTGATCCATAACGGCGATCCGGTCCGCCCGCCGCACGGTGGCGATCCGCTGGGCGATCAGGATCTTGGTGCATTCCGGCCGGGCGGCCTCCAGAGCATCGTACAGCGCGGCCTCAGTCTTGAGGTCCAGAGCACTGGAAGAGTCGTCAAAAATAAGGAATTCCGCCGGTTTCAGCACCGCCCGGGCGATGGAGATCCGCTGTTTCTGTCCGCCGGAGAGGTTGGCTCCCCGCTCCGCTACCAGGGTATCGTACCCCTGGGGGGACGCCTCTACGAAGGAAGCCGCCTGGGCAGTATGGGCGGCGTTGGCAACGGCGTTGCCGTCCGCACCGGACACGCCCCAGGCGATGTTCTCCCGCAGGGACACGCTGAACAGCTCGCTCTTTTGCAGCGCCGCGCCGAACTTATCCCGCAGGGCCGTTTGCCTGTAGCGGCGCACGTCCACGCCATCCACCAGTAATTCCCCTTCGGTGGTGTCATAAAAACGCAGAATCAGGTTCACCAGCGTGGACTTCCCGCTGCCGGTGGGCCCGATAACCGCCAGCGTCTCCCCGGAGCGGACATTCAAATGTATATGCCGCAGGGCGGGCTGCTGAGAGCCGGGGTAGCAGAAGGACACGTCCCGGAACTCCAGCTCCCCCCGGACATCCGTTCTGCCATCGAAATTCCCGTCCCGAAGCATGGCCTCGCTGTCCATGACTTCCCGCACCCGCTTCCAGGAGGCATAGCCCCGGGAAATGGTCTGGAAGATCATCACCAGCATCAGCACGCCCTGGAGCAGCTGGGTAGTATAGGTGATGGCGGCCATGATCATGCCGGGCGTGGCCGCGCCCTCGACCACCTGGACGGAGCCTTTCAGGAGGATCACCGTTACCGCAATATACATCAGAGCGTTGATAGTGGGGTTCATCACAGAGAAGATCACCAAAAATTTCAGCTGGGTCTTGATCAGCGCGCCGTTGGCCTTGCCGAAGCGCAGCTTCTCGTAGACCTCCCGCACGCAGGCCTTTACTACCCGGATGCCGGAGATATCCTCCTGCAAAATGTCGTTGATTTTATCCAGCTGGGCCTGCAATCTGCTGAACAGAGGGGTGGCGGAGCGGATGCAGATAATCAGGCAGGCCAGCATAAAGGGCAGCGCGCACAGCACGATATTCCCGAAGACAGCGCTCAGCCGGTACAGGCACACGATGCTGCCGAATGTGAGCATACCGGTGCGCACCACGCCCCGAATGAACTGACCTACCAGCATAGAAACCTGGTTGACGTCGTTGGTGACCCGGGTGATCAGGGAGCCGGCGCCAAAGCGGTCCATCTGGTCGAAGGAGAAGGACATGATTTTTTTAAAGCAGTCCTTCCGCAGGTCGTTGCCCATGCTCTGGCAGCACATATGGGTAAAGACATTGTTCAGCGACCCGCAGGCTCCGCCCAGGATGACCACAAAGGCCATCCATACGCCCACCCGCAGGATCAGCCCGGGGTCCCCCACGCCGCCGCTGTTCAGGCCCAGAACGCCGTTGTCCACGATCTGCCGCATCAGGGCGGGCTGGAACAGATCCACCAGGACCTCGCCCACCATGAACAGCGCGGCAATGACGGCAAGATGGACATACCGCCTGATATAATGCCACATGAATTGCCCTCCTTTGTGTTGCGCCGCCCAGACGGCGCCCGCTACAAATCGATCGGTACCTCACGATTATAGCCGCTGTCTTCGCGATTGTCAAGGTGCCTTTTGAAATATGTAAAAAAATTACCGGCGCTGCAGCTGCGGCGCCGGTAAGGCAACGGATATGACATCTCCGGTTTTTCAGGCAGGGCTATACGGATGCCGCCTCTTCCCGGCGGTCAATGCGCTGCAGAAGATAGCTCCGGAAGGCCCGGCATGCGGCGGACATCGGCTTATTGTTCAAGTACAGCGCGTAAATATGGGAATGCACGGTTGGGATCAGCTCCGTCCAGAAAATATCTTCCGCATCCGCCGGGATCTGCCCCTGGTGCAGGATCGCGATCCCCTGCTCCTGGCTGACCATCTTTACGATTGTAGATATAGAGGAAATGTTTGCGGCGGCAGTGGGCTTGAAGCTGGCGTCCTTACACAGCTGCAAAAACTTTCGGGTTTCCAGATGCATCTCGCCGCTGGAATTCCTGTGAAAAATAAACCGCTCATCGCGGAGCTGTTCCAACGTGACCTCCTTCAATGCCGCCAGGGGATGGGAGGCGGGAAAAACCACCACCAGCCGGTCGATCTTGTATAACAGCTTGGACATATGTCCGTCCATGGCATCATTTTCCATGGCAAAAACAAAGTCGCATTTCTGATCGGTCAGCAGATCTATCACACGGGGGCATTCTGTGATCTCCAGCCGGTATTGGGAAAACTCCCTGGAAAAATCGGACAGGACCTCGATACCGCTGTAGTGGGCCAGCGCCGGCGTAAGCGCCACCCGCAGTACGTTTTTCCCCTGAGAAAGGAGGGCGGCGATCATGGCATCGCCTTCCTCATACAGCTTGACAATTTTCTCCGCATAGGGATAATAGGTCTTGCTGTACTCATTAAGCTCCACCGAACGGGTAGAGCGGTCAAACAGAGAGACGCCCATCTCGTCCTCCAGCTTGTGGATGTGCTTTGTCAACGTAGATTGAGAGATGTTCATCTGCTCTGATGTCTCCTGAAAGCTTTTTGTCTCTACCAAAGATACAAATTCCTGCAGCAGTCTGATCTCCATTTGAAAGCCCTCCCCGCGCGCATTCTTTCCTGATCGGAAAAAATTATAACCAAGATAGAATTGATTGTCAAGGTCTCTAACAACTATAATGAAATCAAGCTAATTTATGAGGAAATATAACCAAATTTTCAGTTTGAAGGAGGACCGCTATGCTTATTCAAGTAAACAAAGAAATTTTCCCAACGGATGACAGCAGCGTCATCAACATCCGGCAGAAACTTTTCCCGGAAGAGGAGAAGATGCCCCTGGCCAAGTATTTCTACAAATACCCGCTCCACTACCCCACGCCGGTGGAGATGCAGGTGATCAACACCCTCAATCCCATGGACCCCAAAGACGCCATTCAGCCGGAGAATTTCATGAGCCTTCTCAAACCCTACGGCTATGACAAAATGGAGCTGGGCTACTGCATGTTCCCCGATGGCTCCGGCTATGTGGCTACTTACCGGGTGCGTCCGCCCCATATCACCGAGGAGATGGAGCGCTGGTACCGCAACTGGCGGAACCTGAAATCCAGGAGTATGGTCCCCGGCCACGGCAATCTGCGCTACAAAATCTGGAATTACGCCGACCATTTCGACCACTACTACGTCAATTGGAAAAACGGTTCCGAAGGCATCCACACCACCGAGAGCCTGGACCTGGGCGCCGGCGACCGGATGTATGACACCATCCGCCATGAGTTCCCCCTGTCCGACTTCGGCATGACCGATACATGGATGGCGGAGCTGAAGGCGGCGGGCTGCCAGCTCACCGGCCACGGTTCCTATGAGACTTTCGATGAGCCGGGCACCCACCTGTGCCTGAGTTACTCCCGGCCCTGCCCTCTGGGCGGCGTGGAGACCCGCAGCCGTGAGTGGATCGGCTGGCGGCCGGAGAACGGAAAGCTGGTCCGGGATGAAAGTACCTTCTGCAATGAGGAGTATCTAAAGAAAGTGGTCATCCACACCCTGGTGGAGTGGGAGCATCTATATACTTTCCTGCCGGAGCTGTACGCCGAGTACAAGGATCAGCCCGCAGACGCCGACTGACAGATACCTGCCGGCACCGGCGGCGCACTGTTTGGAAAATATGACCGACATACAATAAAATATTAAGAAAGAGAAGACGGAAAAATGAAAACGACACAAAAGGCGCAAACCCTGCAAAACATGAGGCCCTTCGGCTGGCGCGACCAGGTTGGTTATCTGTCCGGCAACTTCGCCGGAGACTTTACATACACCCTCTGTACAGGCTTCATGATGAAGTTCTATACCGATGTTTTGGGCGTCTCCGCCGGCATCGTTGGCATTGCGATGATGGTCGCCCAGGTTTTGGATGCGGTCACAGACCTGGGCATGGGCCAGATCTGTGACCGGGCGCCCACCACCAAGGAGGGCAAATTCCGGCCTTGGATCCGCCGGATCGCCGGCCCCGTCTCCCTTATCAGTTTCCTGATGTACGCCAGTTGGATGAAGGGTGCGGCTATGCCGGTCAAGATCGCGTGGCTGTTCGTGACCTATCTGCTCTACTCCAGCGTGTTCTACACTATGATCATCATTCCCTACGGCTCCATGGCTTCCGCTATGTCCAATAACGCCCTGGACCGTACCAAGCTCTCCAACTGGCGGCATATCGGCGGCACCCTGGCGGTGACGGTTATCAATTTCATTGTGCCTCTGGTGGTTTACGTGGACGCCACAGGGCCTGATGGAGCGGTCATACTGGACGACAAGGGCGAAGCGCTTCAGATTTTTGATGGGAACCGGATGATGCTCTGCGGCCTGGTCTTCGCCATTCTCTCTTTCGTGCTGTGGATGGCGTGCTATTTCATGACAACTGAGCGTGTAAAAATCCCCGCCAAAAACGAAAAGCTGAATCTTGGCGCGTTTCTCAGCGATCTGGCCCATAACCGCGGCCTGATTGCCATTGTCCTGCTGATCATCGTGCAGGAGTGTTCCAACAGCGCTTTCCACCGCATGAGCGGCTATATGTTCGGCAACTATTTCGGACAGGGCAAGCTGCAGGCCGTTACCAGCCCGGTGGAGACCATCATCACGCTGTTAATCGCCGCCTGTATCGTTGGCATTGTTGCCAAAGTTGGTAAAAAAGAGATCACCGTCATTGGCTGCCTGATCTCCGCTGTTGTCTTCGCCGTTGCCTTTTTCCTGCACACATCCAATGTGTATGTCTGGATCGTCATCTACGGCGGCGTCACCGTGGGACTGGCCCTGTTCAACCCTGTTACCTTTGCTCTGGTCACCGACATCGTGGACGATGAGGAGGTCCGTACTGGCAGGCGCATGGACGGTACCATCTATAGCGTTTACAGCTTCGGCCGGAAATTCGGCAGTGCGCTGTCCTCCGGCGTCACCGGTATGATGCTGAGTGTCATTGGCTACACCGAGGCCAATATGTATGAGCCTGAGATCACCAACGGTATTTACAACATCTCCTGCATTGTCCCCATGATCGGCTTCACCCTGATGGCATTGATCATCGGGATCCTGTATCCGCTGAATAAGAAGCGCGTGGATGATAATGTGGCTGCCCTGAAGCAGAGGCACGGCGGTGAATGATCCCCGGCAAATGCAAAATAAAAATTAGGAGTTGGAGCATATGTTGACTTTAAAAGGAAGGACCATGACCATCACCGGCGGCGCCGGCAACAACGGCATGGCGATCGTAAAAATGGCGCTGGAGCAGGGGATGAATGTGGCGCTGCTCAGCGGTATGCATACCAAGGCGTGGAAGGCTATCGAACAGCTGGACCCCAAGTATAGGGACCACGTCATCGGCTTTGCCCAGAATCCCCAGGCATGTCTGGCGGAGAACATGGCCGCCGCTCCGGATATCTATACGGAAGAATCCAAAATGTCGGATGTTATCCGCTGGATCTATGAGCGCTTCGGCAGTATCGATGTGGTGGTCAACGCCAAGGGCGGACATGTGCGCTATAATTTTGAGCAGACGGACAAGCAGATTTGGCGGCACTCCATGGAGGTGGTGGAATCCGCCTTCGTCAATGCCAAGCTGTCCCTGCCCTACCTGCTCAAGAGCAAGGCGCCCCGCATCATCAATATGACCACCTGCGATGCGCGCAACGGCGGATGGGCCTTTGATCCGTCTTTCGCGGCGGCTCGCGGCGGTCTGGAGGCTCTGACCTATGAAATGGCCAGGGAGCTGGGCCCCAAAGGGATCACCACCAACTGTGTGCTGATCGGCCACATCGAGCAGGATACCGCCGAGGATGCGCTGACGGATGAGCTCCGTGCCGAGCTGCTGGCCAGGACGCCTGTTGGCCGGCTGGGCGTCCCCCAGGACGTGGTCAGCGCGGTGGAGTTTCTGGCCAGTGAGGAGGCCGGATTTGTCAATGGCGCACGCATTGATGTCAACGGCGGCATGATCGTGGGCTGACAAGGAGGATGTACATGGAACTTATTACAAACGGCTGCATGCCCCATATTAAGGTCCCGGAGCTGACTCCGGAGGAAAAGGCGCTGCCTTCCTCCCGGTTTTATACCGGCTATCCGCTCTATCCGCCGAACCCGATCCAGCAGATGATCCTGGATGCCGGCCCCATGGACGTGAAGGATGCCATTCCGGCGGAAAACTGGCTGGATCTGCTGCAAATCCACGGCTATCGAAATGTTATGTACGGTTATACCATGATGCCGGACGGCTCCGGATTCTACATTGAGTACTCCGTCACGCCGCCCACCTGGAAACCGGCATGGCGGCGCTGGTACGGCAAGTGGTATAACCAGTACTCCAGAAGTATGAAGGACAAGGGCCTGGGCAACCTGCGCTACAAGATCTGGAACCCAATCGATCATTGGGATCACAGGTTCATCAACGGCGAAAACGACAAGGGCGGCGTGTGGTCTCTGGAGACGCTGGATCTAGGGGCCGGCGGCGATCCCAGCAAGGGCGTTCCCGCCGTCTCCCATACCGTCAGCCTGCGGGATTACGGCCTGACCGAGGAGCGGGAGCGGGAGCTGGAGGCTGCAGACTGCCGGGCCGAGGCCGTATACGAAGAATTTTTCGATACAGACGGCAACCGGCTGCCGGGCCACCATCTGGTACTCCGTTTCAGCCGTCCCTGCCCCTTGGGCGGACGGGAGAGCATCAACTGCGAGTGGATGGGGTACTACCCCAAGGACGGCAAAATTATCCGGGACCCTGACACGCCGGTGGATGAAACTTATCTGAAAAATGTCATCACCCACAATACTAT
>CAMWTG010000043.1 GCA_947177115.1 uncultured Clostridia bacterium | reverse complement strand
AAAACAGCGGATAAAGCATCACAGCAGCCTTTTTCATAAATAAATCCTCCTCTCAAAGCGATTCCCGCTCCACTGTAACCAACCCATACTCCGTAAACCGGTACAGCTGATCGCAGACCTGCGCCAAAAACTTC
Source organism: uncultured Clostridia bacterium (assembly GCA_947177115.1). Classification (GTDB taxonomy): domain Bacteria; phylum Bacillota; class Clostridia; order Oscillospirales; family Oscillospiraceae; genus Pelethomonas. Next base: position 13,396 of record CAMWTG010000043.1, on the reverse strand, counting down.
CTGTCATGGGACACGCTGATGATCGTCCCCTGATAGTCCGCCAAAGCCTCCCGCACTTTTGGTCCGGAGACAGGCGAAAAATTCCGCGTTGGCTCATCCAAGATCAGCACGTTCACCCCGTCCAGCATCATCTTTGTCAGCAGCAGCTTAGCCTTCTGTCCGCCGGACAGTTCCCGGATAGGATGGACCATTTCCTGGCGGGTATAGCGGATACTGCCCAAATAGGTCCGGGCCTTCGTCTCCGACGCCGCATCGCCCTCCGGAGCCAGATACTCCACCGGCGTCCACTCCATAGGCAGCGTATCCGCATAATCCTGGGACATATAGGCCGCATGGAGGTCCCTGTGTGCCAGCAGCTCCTCCGCGATCCGCCGCAGCAGCGTGGTCTTTCCTGCCCCGTTGGGGCCCAGGATGCCTACCTTTTCCCCGCCGGAGACGTGGAGCCGCACATTCTCCGCCAGCAGCCTCTCCCCGACCCGCAGCTCCGGCAGGCGCAGGTCCAGCACTGTTTTCCCCGCTGGCACAGCCGTTCCCTCCGGGAACCGCAGGAACACGGCCTCCTCCACCTCCGGCAGCTGGGTCATGTTCTCCGCCTCCCGCTCGAACCGCCTGCCCATAGACAGCACCGCGTGCATTTTCTTTTTCAGCAGCCGCCCTGTACCGGGGTCCTGACGGGACACCGCTCCTTGGGCGTGTTCCACGCTTTGCTGGATGCGGCGGTATTTCTCCATTTTCTTGTCATACTCCTCCCGCTCCTTCCGGGCCTGCTGGGTCTGGGCGGCAATGGCGCCGCTCCGCCGCTGGATATAGGCGGCGTAATCCAGACGGTGGGCGGTACACCGGGGCGGCTTGCCCTCCCTTGGATGTTCAATATGGAGCACCATCGTAGCGGTATTCTCAATAAGCGCCTCGTCATGGGAGATATAGAGCACCGTCCCCGGATACCCGTTCAGCCACTCCTCCAACCACTCCAGCGTCTCCAGGTCGATATCGCTGGACGGCTCGTCCAGCAGCAGCACCGCCGGATGTCCGAACAGTAATCTTCCCAATTGCAGCTTGATCTTCTCCCCGCCGGAGAGGCTGGACACCGGGCGGTCGCTGTAGAACTCCTCCGCCGGAAAGCGCAGCTTTCGTGCGATATCCGCCAATTCCTTGGGGCTCTGATCGAAGAAGAAGGGCGATGAGGCGCAGAACTCATAGACGCTCCCCGCCTTTTCCTCCTCGGTCAGGTCCTGGGCGAGATACCCCAGCGGTCCCGGGTCCCCGGCCACTTCTCCGCTCCACTCGCAGTAGGGCTCTACCAGCTCCGGGTTATACAGCCATTTCAGAATGGTAGACTTCCCGTTCCCCTCCTCTCCAATAATCACCGCCTTGTCTCCATCGTTCAGCACAAAAGAAAAATCCTCCGCCAGCGTCCGAAGATCCTTCCGGTGCGTCAGGGTCAAATGCTTCACTTGCAGCATAACAGCATCTCCTCCGATCCTTTGTCAGACAACAAAAAATACGCTTTCGGACATGCCGAAAGCGCAGAAGGACTGCCGGATCATCATCTAGCAACACTGAATAACGATCCCCAAGGGCGTACCAAAGCGAGACGCTCCGGCACAACGGCACAACGCCGCCAATGACCCGGCATCTTCTGACTTTCGGCAACAGGAACCAGACCCCGCGGCAAACGCGGCGTCAGGGAAAGCATCCGGTTACACGAAAATCAAAATCAACCGATCATTTTTTCACCCTTTCGAAATTGTTGCTGTTAGTATATCACATTTCACGGAATTGTACAGTTACAGTTTTGTTACAGCAGAGAAATATTTCGTTGTGCGATCGATACCGCGCAGATATTCGGTAGACAACGGGCGAGCTCGACCCTACACGGATTCTGCCATTTGGTGGATCGGATTTTTTTCGCGAAAAACTTGACAGACACCGCCGGTGGAAGTATAGTTAAATCAAGTGGGCTTCTGCCCTGCATCACACCTACAGCCCCTTAATCCTAAGGAATTTGGAGGACATACATAATGGAAAAACAGGTTAAACGGATCGGCGTACTCACCAGCGGCGGCGATGCGCCGGGCATGAATGCGGCGGTGCGCGCCGTGGTCCGCTCTGCGGCCAGCCGCGGCATCGACTGCGTGGGCATCCGCAGAGGCTGGAACGGCCTGATCTCCAGCGATTTTATCCGCATGGACACCTCCAGCGTCAGCCACATCATTAATAAGGGCGGCACCCTGCTCTATACCGCCCGCAGCGATGAGTTCCGGGAGCAGGCCGGACAGGACAAGGCTCTGGCCACCTGCCGCCTGCTGGGGCTGGACGCCATTGTGGCGATCGGCGGCGATGGCACCTTCCGGGGCGCGCTGGACCTCTCCCGCCGGGCGGCGGAACGGGGGTACCCGCTCCAGGTAGCCGGCATCCCCGCCACCATTGACAACGACATTGGCTGCTCCCACTACACCATCGGCTTCGACACCGCCTGCAACACCGCCATTGAGTGCATCGACAAGCTGCGGGATACCATGCAGTCCCACGAGCGCTGCTCCGTGGTGGAGGTCATGGGCCGTCACGCCGGTTATCTGGCGCTGTACGTGGGCATCTCCGTGGGCGCTACCGCCGTGCTGATCCCCGAGCGGGAGCTGGACTTTGAGCGGGACGTGGTAGAAAAGATTCGCCGGGCCCGTCTGGCGGGCACTACCCACTACATGGTGGTGGTAGCCGAGGGCGCGGGCAACACCATGGAGATCAGCAAGCAGATCCACGAGGAGATCGGCATCGATCCCCGCGTGACCGTACTGGGCCACATCCAGCGGGGCGGCGCGCCCTCCGCCCGGGACCGGGAGACCGCCAGCCGCATGGGCTACATGGCGGTGCAGGCTGTCTCCGGGAATATGGGCAACTGCGTGGTGGCCACCCAGGAGGGCCGCATGGTGGTCCTGGAGATGGAGGAGGCCTTGTCCATGAAGAAGCAGTTCGATATGGACCGCTACGACATTCTGGAGGCTCTGACCAACAACTACGGCGGACGGTGATCAAACAAGATGCGCTGGCATCTTGTTTGAGGGAAGGACCGGGCTGGGTTCGGCCCGCAAAGTGTTTTTCCGAGGTACACGCCCTCGGAAAACGATTTGAATTTATTCGCGCCTAAGCGCGAACTCCTGCGGAGCGCTTTTTGGGGGAGCGGCTTGCCGCTCCCCACATTATTGTAAAAAAAGGGAGGTCCTACTGTGTTTGAAGTGATCGACCGGGTAAAGCCCGGCCTGCAGAAGCTGATCGCGGCTTTGCGGGAAACATATCCCTACGCCTCCGTGCTGGCGGTGGCGGACGACTGCCGCTCCTGGAGCATCAGCCGCGGCGGCGTCAATATCGGTACGCCCCGTATGGGCGGCGGCACGGGCTACGTGGTCCGGGTGTTTGACGGCACGGGCTGCGCGGAATATTCTTTTAATGAGTTCTCCGAGGAGAAGATCCCCGGGATCTGCGAGACCCTGGCCCGGCGGCTGGCGGAGCAGGGAAAGGCCCTGGAGGGCGCTGCCCCCCTGCCCACACCCGTCCCGGCGGACGAGCCTGCGGCGCTGAAAAAAGAGACGGCCTGGAAGGTCCATCCCCGGGATCCGGGGGACGAGGCCATTGTGAAGAAGCTCACCGCCCTGCGGGAGAAAGCGCTGGCCTGCGATGCGCGCATCCTGGACGCACAGGCCCAGGTGGCCTATCGCTCCTGCCGGAAGCTGTTCCTGTCGGAAAACCGGGACCTGGACCAGACGCTGATGTGGACCACCGCCATGGTGGCCGTGATGGCCAACCGGGGACAGGAGATCAAGATGTCCTACCGCCCCTTCTCCGTTCTGGGCGGCGCGGAGGTCCTGGACGATATGGATGCCGGTGTGGAGAAGGCGGCGGCGGACGCCCTGGAGCTGCTGGACAGCCAGCCCATCGCCCCCGGCGAGTACGAGTGCGTTTGCGATCCGGACACCACCGGCATGATCGTCCACGAGGCCTTCGGCCACGGCGTGGAGATGGACATGTTCGTCAAGGACCGGGCCCTGGCCCGGGAGTTCGTGGGCGAGTACGTGGCCAGCCCCTTAGTGACCATGCACGATGGCAGCGCCGTGGAACAGACTGCCACCGCTTTCTTTGACGATGAGGGCACCCTCACCGGGGACACCATCGTCATTGACAAGGGCGTGCTGAAAACAGGCATGTGCGATGCCCTCAGCGCCGCCCGACTGGGCATGGCCCCCACCGGCAACGGCCGGCGGGAGAGCTATGAGCGCAAAGCCTACACCCGCATGACCAACACCTACTTCCAGGGCGGGGAGTTTACCCCGGAGGAGATGATCGCCTCCGTGAAGGACGGCTTCCTGCTGGAGTCGCCCTCCAGCGGCATGGAGGACCCCAAAAACTGGGGCATCCAGTGCATGGTGACCACGGCCCGGGAGATCAAGGACGGCAGGCTGACGGGGAAGATCTTCTCCCCCATCGTCCTCACCGGCTACGTGCCCGACCTGCTGAAGAGCGTGACCATGATGAGCAAAACGCCGGAGCTCTCCGGCAGCGGCTTCTGCGGCAAGGGCTACAAGGAGTGGGTCAAGGTGTCCGATGGCGGTCCCTATATGAAGGCCCGCATCCGGCTGGGCTGATCGGGAGGTGCAGAGATGATCGAAAGAATTAAGAAGGCGCTGGACAAGTGCGGTATTTCCCTGTGGCGGATCAATGAGATGACGGAGGAGACGGCGGAGCTGTTCTTTGTCCGCCGGCAGCTGGACACCCGGCGGATCAAGGATGTCCACAAGTACGAGGTGACGGTGTTCCGGGATGTGGAGGAGGCCGGCCGGGGATTTACCTCCGTGCAGCTGATCGCCTCCATGGAGGATGGGCAGATCGAAAAAGAGCTGAAGGACGCCTATTACGCCGCCCAGTTTGCCGCCAATCCCCCCTATGCGTTGGCCGACCCAGTGCAGGCGCCCCCGGTGGAAAAGGCTGGGGAGCTGGCCCAGGCGCCTCTGGCCCAGAGCGCCGGGAAGATGGTCCGCGCCCTGTTCGCCCCGGATACCCACGAGGATGCCTTTATCAACTCCGCCGAGCTGTTCGTCAGCCGGAAACGGCTGCGCATCCTCTCCTCCGAGGGAACGGACGTGTCCTACACTGATGCCAACGTCAACGGCGAGTTCGTGGTCCAGTGCCGGGAGCCGGAGGACGTGGAGATCCATAATACCTACTCCTATGACGGGCTGGAGACCCAGGCCCTCTCTGAAAAGGTGGAGGAGGCCCTGACCTTCGTCCGGGACCGCGCCCGGGCCCAGCGGGTCCTCAAGAGCGGAAAATATGACCTGGTCCTCAGCGGCAACGCGGTGGCCGAGGTGCTCTCCTATTATGTGCAGCGCTCCTCCGCCTCGGCGGTATACGCCAAGTATTCCACCTGGCAGCAGGGGGAGGACGTGCAGGGCGGAGACGCCGCCGGGGAGCGTCTGGACCTGACCTTCCGGGCCACCGCGCCCTACAGCGAGGAGGGCATCCCCATGGAGGACCTGCCCCTGCTGCGGGAAGGAAAGCTGCAGGCCTACCACGGCCCCAACCGCTTCTGCCGCTACCTGGGCGTGAAGCCCACCGGCAATTATAAAAAGCTCTCCAGCGGCAACGGCACCGTTTCCTTTGAAGAGCTGAAAAAAGGCCCCTGCCTGTGGGCGGTGACCTTCTCCGATTTTCAGATGGATCCTATGAGCGGCCACTTCGGCGGCGAGATCCGGCTGGCCTATCTCATCGATGGCGACACTGTCACACCGGTGACCGGAGGATCCGTCAATGGCAGTATCCTGGAGGCTCAGAAGGACCTGACCTTCTCCACTGACAGGTATGTCACCTCAAAATACGATGGTCCCTACGCCGTCCGCCTGACCGGCGTCAGCATCGCCGGCGCGGGCGAATGAGGGAGAAAAGCGCGGTTTTGGCTCTTGCGGAGGAGCTGGCCCTGCCGGAGCAGGTCATGGGGCCGCTGGCGCGGGCGGCGGAAACGCTGCCCGTGCTTCCCCTGCGGGAGCTGGCCGCGCCGGAGACGGCGGAGGCGGCCTGGAAGGCCGTCACGGCCAGCGTCCCCATCTGGCGGGAGGACGATGGCATGGCCCATCTGGCGGCGGCGCTGGGCGGGGCCTGTTACACCCGGGAAGTCTACCGGGAAAACGGCGTGCCGGAGGACGTTTTTTTTGCTACCATGGGCTGTTTCGCCCGATTCCTCCGGGAAACTTGGGAAATTACCGGGAAGTGGGTCTTTGACCGGGGTTTCTGGACCTGGCGGCAGACCGGAGGACGGCTGTTCCGTCTGGGGACGCTGGAGTTCGAGTACCTGCCGGGAGAGGGGGCGCTGGGCGTCCACATCCCCTCAGACGCGGTCCTCTCCCGGGAGGAACTGGACCGCTCCTACGGCTGGGCGGAAAGATTTTTTTCCGGAGAGGGCCGGGCCTTCTGCCGCCAGGGGCCTCCTGTGGAAATGCGGTGCAGCAGCTGGCTGCTGGCCCCGGCGCTGGCGGAGATGCTGCCGGAGGGGTCCGGCATCCGGCGGTTTGCCGGGGATTACCGCCTCTGCGAAGTGCTGGAGGATGACCGGGAGTTCTACCGCTGGCTGTTCAAGTGCGTGCCAGCGCTTCCAACAGAGGACCTGCCGGAGGATACCAGCCTCCAGCGGGCGGCAAAAGATCACTTGGCCGCAGGCGGAAAAATCGGCGCGGCCAGCGGCGTGCGGGTCAGAAAATAATATATAAAGGAGGCGGTTGTTGTGCTGCTTGCGATTAAAACCCCGGAAGAACTGGATATTCCCAAGGTCTTGGCGATTTACCGGGAATCCTCCATAGAGAACTGCCAGAGGTCGTATCCGGCAGAGACTCCCGCCGCCTCGCTGGAACAGTATGAGGCGGGATACACAGCGTACATGCGTGAGGAGTTCTTCGCCAAGCCGGGACGCCTGTGGATGGTCGAGACGGCGGACGGCCTTTGGGCCAGCGCCCTGCGGCTGCTCCCCCTGGATGAGCCAGACACCTGGATGATCGGAGCGTTGGAGACCCACCCAGACCACCGGCGGCAAGGCCATGCCGCCCGGCTTTTAACAGATACCATCCAATACCTGGAGCAAACTTGTGGAGAGGTCACTCTGCTTTCCGGCGTGGGGAAGCGCAATACCGCCTCCCTGCAGACCCATCTGCGCTGCGGTTTTGTCCGCGAGAAGGAGTCCTGGACGGAGGGCGGCGTAACTAACGATCGGATATGTACGATGGTTTACCGCTCTCCCCAAGGCGTCAAATCCACCTCCACCGGCGCGTCTAGCTCCAGTGTGTCCGGCGTGACCAGACAATCATAAGCGTATACACCCACCCCGTTTCCGGCGGCCTCCCGCAGGGCCTCGCCGAAGGCGGGGTGGGTTTTGTCGTTAGGCCGGAACCGTGCGGGGCCCTTCATCTGGATGACAAAGAACACCGCCGCCCGGTGGCCCTGCGCCACCGCCCGCCGGAGGCCGTGCAGGTGCTTCACGCCCCGCTCGGTGGGGGCATCGGGAAAACGGACCTCGCCGTCCTCCTCCAGGGTCACGCCCTTGACCTCCACGAAAATTTTGCCCTGCCCGTCTTCTAAAAGGAAGTCGAACCGGGAATCCTCCCAGGTGTACTCAGGGCGGATCAGCGTCAGCCCCGGCAGGAATTTCCCCGCCGCCGCCCACTCGCCGAAGACTTTGTTGGGGGCCTGGGCGTCCATGTTGATGAGCAGGGTGCCCTTTTCTACCGCAATGAGGTCGTATTTTGTCTTTCTGGCCGGGTTGGGGGAGCGCTCCAGGTAGACGGCGGCGCCGGGTAAGAGCAGCTCCCGGCAGCGTCCGGTGTTTTTCACATGGCAGACCTCCGTCCGGCCGTCCAGATCCACATGGGCGATGAAACGGTTGGGCCGGGAGAGGAAGCGGGCTTTTTCAATGGCGTTGTAGCGCATGGGGATCCCTCGTTTCTGCCATCGCGGCAGGAGCGGGTCCTATCCGCCCTGCCGCAGGCGTTTTGTTTCCCCGCCATCATACCACGTTGGTATGAAAAAGAAAACCCCGGAAATCTTTCGAAAAGTTGTCGGAAATATGCAGGGAAAGGTATTGAAATTTTCTGGGAAGTTTGCTATACTGAAAATAATTTCGCGCACATGAAAATCACCGTGATTTTCATGAAAAAGGGCGCTGTCCGCCACCGGCGGGCCGCGCACATTGTAAGAGAAGGAGGAACCACCTGATGCCTGAACCGTCAATTCCGTTCGTCATTCTGATGGGTGTAGGAATCGTCTTCATCGGCCTGATCTGCATCATTCTCCTCAGTATGGCTATGAGCGCCATATGCAGAGCCATGGGAGATAAGACGCCCGCACCGGCCCCTGCGCCAGCGGCCAGCGCCGCTCCCGCAGCCCAGACCGCTGCGATTCCCAACCGCCAGGCCATGATCGCCGCCATCGCCGTTGCTGTTGCCGAGGAGATGGGCACCGATCCTGCCGGCATCCGCATCCTGTCCGTCAAAAAAATTTAATGGAAGAAGAGAGGAAAGAGTCATGAAAAAGTACAAAGTAAACGTAAACGGCACCGTCTATGAAGTCACTGTTGAGGCCATGGACGGCGCCGCTCCTGTTGCCGCGGCCCCTGCCGCTCCCGCTCCCGCTGCTGCCCCCGCCGCTCCCGCCGGCGGCGAGAAGGTCTCCGCCCCCATGCCCGGCACCATTCTGGACGTGCGCGTCAGCAACGGCCAGGCCGTGAAGAAGGGGGACATCCTCTTCATCCTGGAGGCCATGAAGATGGAGAACGAGATCATGGCGCCCTGCGATGGCACCATCGCTTCCGTCAGCGTCACCAAGGGCGCGGCGGTGGATTCCGGCGCTCTGCTGTGCGTGATCGGCTAAGGCCGGCCACAGGGAGGAATACTAAATGGAAGCTATCATGAATTTTATTCAGGCGACCGGCTTCTATCAGATCGCTGCGGGGAACTGGAAGGTTCTGATCATGATGGTCATTGCCTTCGTCCTGCTGTACCTGGCGATCGTGAAGAAGTTCGAGCCCCTGCTGCTGCTGCCGATTGCCTTCGGCATGCTCATCACCAACCTGCCCGGCGCGGAGATGTACCATGAGATCCTGTTTGCCGGAGGGCATGTCAACTGGGAAATTTTCGGCGGCGGCGAGATCACCCAGGAATTTTTGAACCATCTGCATAACGACCTGGGGGTCTCCGAGGCCGTGCTGGGCACGGTGCAGGCGGGTCAATCCATTTCTGTGGGCCTGCTGGACGTGCTGTATCTGGGCGTCAAGCTGGGCATTTACCCCTGCCTGATCTTCATGGGCGTGGGCGCGGGCACCGACTTCGGTCCCCTGATCGCCAACCCCAAGACCCTGCTGCTGGGCGCTGCCGCGCAGCTGGGCATCTTTATGACCTACGCTGGCTGCCGGCTGTCCGGCCTGTTTAACGCCGCAGAGGCCAGCTCCATCGGCATCATCGGCGGCGCGGACGGCCCCACGGCCATCTTCGTCACCAGCCGTCTGGCTCCCCACCTGCTGGGGCCCATTGCCGTTGCGGCCTACAGCTACATGGCCCTGGTGCCGGTCATCCAGCCCCCCATTATGCGGGCGCTGACCAGCAAGGAGGAGCGGCAGATCGTCATGCGCCCCCTGCGCCAGGTGTCCAAGCGGGAGAAGATCCTGTTCCCCGTTGTCGTTACCGTGTTCGTGGCCCTGCTGGTGCCCTCCGCCGCTCCTCTGATCGCCTGCCTGATGCTGGGCAACCTGTTTAAGGAGAGCGGCGTTGTGGAGCGTCTCAACAAGACCGCTCAGAACGAGCTGATGAATATCGTCACCATCTTCCTGGGCATCTCCGTGGGCGCTACCGCCACCGCTACCACCTTCCTGTCCTTCCAGACCATCGCCATCATGCTGATGGGCGTTGTGGCCTTTGGTTTTGGTACGGCGGGCGGCGTGCTGCTGGCCAAGCTGATGAACCTGTTCCTGAAGGAGAAGATCAATCCCCTCATCGGTTCCGCCGGTGTGTCCGCCGTGCCTATGGCGGCCCGTGTGTCCCAGGTGGAGGGCCAGAAGGCCAATCCGTCTAACTTCCTGCTGATGCACGCGATGGGTCCCAATGTTGCCGGCGTTATTGGCTCCGCCATTGCCGCCGGTGTGCTGATGGCGCTGTTCGGTTAATTCTTCTCTGCGCCGCTGCGCGGCGCATGGTAAGCAGTTTCTTTTCGGAGGCCCGGGGCCTGCGCGGCCCCGGACTCCGCGGGTACTTTTTGTGTGAACAAAAAGTCCCCAAAAAGTCACTTAAACCTACGGTTTAAGAATCCCTTGGGCGTCACGCGGAGCGTGACACCTTATTACGGGGGAATTTGTTTTTTGCGCTTATCCTGTGGTCTGTCCGGTCTGAACCGGACTGCGGGTGCAGTTTCTTCTGCTTTGCGTCTGTTTAAGGATGGAAACGCAGACCCTACCGTTATACACGCTGGATCTCCCGGGGTGCGTTTGCGGGAGCTCCCCAGTGTTGAACGGTAGGGGCTGCAGCAACATCGTTGGATAGGCGCTTCGCCCGATACATGGGAGCATCCGGTTCCGAGCGGACGGACTGCAGGAGCCGCGCAAAACAAATAACCCCCGTCATTCAGGAAGATTCTTAAGGAACGCAGTTCCTTAAGCGCTCTTTTGGTACTTTTCCCGCGCGGGAAAAGTACACCCCGTCCCCGCCCCGGAGGGCGGGAATCCCAGGGGCTGCGCCCCTGTCCCCCTCTTGCCGCCCCGCAGGGGCGGCAAAAAGAAAGGAGTGTTTCAATGGAAACAATGGAATTTCTCTCTAAGAAGCCTCTTCTGATCACTGATACCATCCTCCGCGATGCACACCAGTCCCAGGCGGCTACCCGTATGACCATCGAGGACATGCTCCCCGCCTGCGAGATCCTGGACTCCATCGGCTATTACTCCCTGGAGTGCTGGGGCGGCGCTACCTTCGATGTGTGTATGCGTTTCCTCAACGAGGACCCTTGGGAGCGGCTGCGCACCCTGCGCAAGCACCTGCCCAACACCAAGCTGCAGATGCTCTTCCGCGGCCAGAACATCCTGGGCTACAAGCACTACGCCGATGACGTGGTGGACGCCTTCTGCCGCAAGTCCATTGAGAACGGCATCGACATCATCCGCATTTTCGATGCCCTCAACGATGTGCGCAACCTGGAGCAGGCCATCAAGTCCACCAAGAAGTACGGCGGCACCGTGGAGGCTACGCTGTCCTACACCATCTCCCCCATCCACAGCGAGGATTACTTCGTGAAGATGGCCAAGGAGCTGGAGCAGATGGGCGCGGACACCCTGTGCATCAAGGACATGGCCAACCTCCTGCTGCCTATGGACGCCTACTCCCTGGTCAAGCGGCTCAAGGAGAGCGTCAAGATGCCCATCCACCTGCACACCCACAATACCACCGGTACCGGCGACATGGTGTACCTCATGGCTACCTACGCCGGCGTGGACATCGTGGACACCGCCCTCAGCCCCCTGGCCAACGGCACCGCCCAGCCCTCCACCGAGTCCCTGGTGGCGACCCTCCAGGGCACCGTCCGGGATACCAAGCTGGATCTGAACAAGATGAGCGATGCCGCCGTCCACTTCCGGAAGGTGGCCCAGCGTCTGAAGGACACCGGTTCCCTGGATCCCAAGGTGCTGAACGTGGACACCAACACCCTGCTGTATCAGGTGCCCGGCGGCATGCTGTCCAACCTTATCAGCCAGCTGAAGCAGGCCGGTAAGGAGGACAAATATTACGATGTGCTGGCGGAGATCCCCCGAGTCCGCGAGGACTACGGCTATCCCCCGCTGGTGACTCCCTCTTCCCAGATCGTGGGCACCCAGGCCGTGATGAACATCATCATGGGCGAGCGGTACAAGACCTTCACCAAGGAGTCCCGGGCCGTCCTGAAGGGCGAGTACGGCGCTCTGCCCGGCAAGGTCAACGAGGCCGTCCGCGCCAAGGCTGGCATCAAGCCCGATGAGGTCATTACCTGCCGTCCCGCCGACCTGCTGGAGCCTGAGCTGGAGAAGTACAAAGAGGAGTACAAGGATCTCGCCAAGAGCGAGGAGGACGTGCTGAGCCTGGCCCTGTTCCCCCAGGTGGCCCCCAAGTTCCTGGCCTGGAGAGACGGCCCTCACGATGAGCCCGCCGCTCCCGCTCCCGCCGCAGCCAAGCCCGCCGCTGACCCCAATGCGGTGCGCGAGCTGTATGTGGATGACAAGAGCCTGTAAGTGAATAACGCGCGGTGAGGGCTGCCCAGAGGAGCCCTCACCGCAGACTGTAGAAAACGCCCGGTGAAAACCGGGCGTTTTCTGTATACAAATATTCCTTATTCGGCGGATTGATAGACGAGCAAATACGCCGCTCCCTCCGCCCGGTAGACCGCCTCCAGGTCGGGATCCATCAGGGGTACCATGGGCTCCTCTCCCTGATAGAACAGGCAGGTCCCGCAGGAGGAGCTGAGCCGCCGGGGCACAGGGGCCATCCTGGCCCCCGTATCCCCCGCCTTCTGCACCGCCCGGCAGCTGCGCAGCGCCGCCAGGTGGGTATGGAAAGTCGCCACATACTGATCCATAGCGCTATTTTGTCAGCTTGAGCAGAAAATCTCCATCCAGATCGGAAACTTCCACCGCATATCCCGCGTTCCGGGCAAAGCGGGTGACATTTTCCACGGAACACTGATTGTCTACGGCTACCTCCAATGCTTTGGGGGAGCCGTTTTTTACCGCCTTCTGCACCATGATCACCGGGGTGGGGCAGGAATAGCCTCTTGCATCTACCATTTTGACCGTTCTCCTTTCATTATGTTTGTCTGCTGCCGCAGGGGGGCGCGCATTGGCTGTCCGCTTCTAACGGGAATATCCCAGTATCGTGCGGGCGAGCAATGCTCGCTCCTACACGGATCCTGCCATTCCAGTGGCTGTTTGCCTCAAAAATGGATTTCCGTGGGATCAGCCCTCCAGCTTCTGCATATTCATGACGGAAACAACCGCCAGGACCACAAATCCTACCGCCACGGCCAGAGCCACCGGTCCCGCGCCGATGCCGGTCGCGGAGGAGGCCAGGCCGAAGTTGTGGGAGATGGCCGCGCCCACGATGAAGCCGGTGACGGTGACGGCGGAGTCCGTGTTGCCCTCCCCAGCCAGGATCAGCTGCCGCAGGGGGCATCCACCCAGAAGCACCGACCCCCAGCCTACCAGGACCATGCCCAGCAGGTTCCACAGCCACTCGCTGTGAGCGATGGGCTGCTCCGCAAAGCCGAAATTGAACTTGCCCAGGATGAGGTTGCCGGCCAGCACTGCGATGATAATGGCCAGGAAGGCGGAGATCAGCCGGAAGTCCCGGAACAGTAC
>CAMWTG010000042.1 GCA_947177115.1 uncultured Clostridia bacterium | reverse complement strand
ACCGGGAGAGGCGGCGGGCCGGGAGATGGAATAGCTCCCGGCGTGAAAGCGGTGAAAGAGAGGAGACAGACCGGATGGGATGGAAGGGGAAGAAGTATCATATCGTGCTTCCGGCAGCGCTGGCCGTATGCCTGCTGCTGTTGCTGTCGGTGGGAGGCATCTATTTCAACAGATACCTCCAGGGGCAGATCTTTCTGGAGCGCACCACCCAGCTTGACGAGATCACCACCCAGGTCCGGGCCAACCTTGATGGCGCTCTGGACACCCACTGGAACTATCTCACCGCTGCGGTCAACCTGCTGGACCACCGGCCGCTGGATACGGCGGAGGACGCGGCCAGGGTCATTGCGGATCTGGAGGAATTGCTGGAGACGGAGCGCTACAGCTCCACGCTGATGCTGCTCGATGGCGCGGGCAGCTGCTACGATGCCAACGGCAAGGGAGGTGTCTGGTCCGATATTGGCCGGATCTCCACCGGGGAGGACCGGTACACCTTCATTTCCGATGGCTACATGGACGGCGGCAGCTATTGGGCTTTCGTACAAAAGCTGGCCGCCCCCCTCCGGGCGGAGGAGGACGGCGTTGTTTTTACCCACGCGGTGCTGCTCAAGGACGTTTATACCCTCACCGAATACTATGCCAGCAACGCCTACGGCAGCCATAACGAGACCTACATCCTGAAGACAGACGGCACCAGAATGCACGATGACCGCTTCAAAGAGAACTCCATACAGGCGTATAATGTGCTGAAGGTGCTGGAGGAGATGGAGGGCCAGACCTGTTCCGGCCTCCGCGCCGCCCTGAAAGAGGACGATCCTCTCAGCGGCAGTTTCCGCCGCGATGGCGGGGAATACTACTACTGCCTCACATCTCTGGAGGAGTACGGTACCCTGCTGCTGTTCCTGATCCCGGCGGACTATGTGGCCTCCGGCACGGTGGACTTGGTGGGCACGGTGGTTCGGGCGCTGCTGCTGATGGCGGTGGTGCTGGTGGCGCTGCTGAGCGTGGCGGCCGTGTTTTTCACCAAGCAGCAGAGCAGTGCCCGCCTGTTCCGCCAGGAGCAGGAGAATCTGCGCCGCCAGGAGGAAATGAACGCCCGGCTGGAGGAGTCCAACGCCATGCTGGCCAAATCCAAGGAAACCGCCGAGCAGGCGTTCCGCATTGCCGAGGAGGCCAACCGGGCCAAAAGCTCCTTTCTGTCCAACATGAGCCACGATATCCGCACGCCTATGAACGCCATCGTGGGCTTCTCCGCCCTTCTGGCCCGGGACGCGGAGGATCCGGAGAAGGTCCGGGAGTACACCCGGAAGATCACCGCCTCCAGCCAGCATCTGCTGGGCCTGATCAACGACATTCTGGATATCAGCAAGATCGAGGCCGGCAAGACCACCCTGAATCTCTCCAACGAGAACATGGTGGAGCTGATCGAGAACATAGACTCCATCATCCGCCCCCAGATGAAGGCCAAGGGCCATGTCTTCCAGGTCTACAGCCGGGCACTGAAGCACGAGCAGGTGGTGATGGATAAGCTGCGCCTGAACCAGATCCTGCTGAACCTGCTGTCCAACGCGGTGAAGTATACGCCGGAGGGAGGGCATATCACGCTGACCGTGCAGGAGCTGCCGCAATTTGCCAAGCAGCTGGCTCATTTCCGCTTTATCGTGGCCGATAACGGCTACGGCATGAGCGAGGAATACCAGCAGCGGATCTTCCAGGCATTCACCCGGGAGGAGGACAGCGTCACCAATAAGATCCAGGGCACCGGTCTGGGTATGGCGATCACCAAGAACCTGCTGGATCTGATGGGGGGCAAGATCCGGGTAGAGAGCGAGAAGGGGAAGGGATCCACCTTCACGGTGGATCTGGAGCTGCCCATCAGCGAGCAGTCCATAGACCAGGACTTCTGGAAGAAGAACGGCATCACCCGGCTTCTGGCGGTGGATGATGAAGAGGTGGTCTGCCAGAATATTCAGATGGCCATGGAGGGGACCGGCGTCCAGGTGGACTGCGCCCTGGACGGGAAGACGGCCATTGAACTGGTCAAGCAAGCCGGGGCGGAGGGGCGTCCTTTCCGCATCATCCTGCTGGACTGGAAGATGCCGGGGATGGACGGCGTGGAGACGGCCCGCCGTCTCCGCCGGGAGATTCCGGCGGAGGCGCCCATTCTGGTGCTGACCAGCTACGACTGGGCGGAGATCGAGGAGGCGGCCAAGGAGGCCGGCGTAGACGCCTTCCTGCCCAAGCCCTTCTTTCTCACCAGTTTCCGGCAGAGAGTGGACGGCATACTGCATTGCGGGCCGGGGCCGGCGGCGGAATCTCCGGCGGAGCGGAGCATCCTGCACGGAATGCGCATCCTGGTGGCGGAGGACAACGAGATCAATGCGGAGATCCTCGGCGAGCTGCTGGATATGGCGGGCGCTGCCTGCGATATCTGCGAAAACGGCCGGCTGGTGGTGGAGGCATTCCAGCGCTCCGCGCCGGGGCAGTACCAGATGGTACTGATGGATGTGCAGATGCCGGTGATGAACGGCTACGAAGCCACCCGGGCCATCCGGGATCTGGACCATCCGCTGGCAAGGAAGATCCCCATTATTGCCATGACGGCCAATGCCTTCGCCGAGGACATCCGGGACGCGCTGGAGGCCGGGATGAACGCCCACGTAGCCAAGCCCATTGATATGGCCGTGCTGGAGCAGACGGTTGCTGCGGTGCTTGCGGCCCAGAGGGAAGAGGAGTAGGGGCCGCCGCCGGCGCTCAGCGCTTTTCCGCAGATACCAGCAGCATCATGGGCCTGCGCATCTCGTCCCGCATTCCCGGCAGATCCATCATCGCCTCCGGCGGCTGGGGCTCCACGACCCGGCGGATGGCAAATCCCTTTTGCAGCAGCGTGTCCAGATAGGTGGTCAGCGTCCGGTGATATTTGATGACATGTTCTCCCAGGAATACCGCCTCCCGCGGTCCTTCCAGATAGTAGTTGTCCACCGGGAAATGGAGGATCCGCCCGTCCTCGCCATAGTACCAGTCCTGGCTGCCGTAGGCGGTAAAGACGGGATGCTCCACGGAAAAGACGAAGGCGCCGCCTTCCACCAGCCACTGTCCGATGTTTTCCGCCAGCGGTCCAAAGTCCCGTACATAGTGGAAGGCCAGGGAGCTGAGGACCGCATCGAAGGATCCCTCCGGGAGATCCAGGTCCTCCATGGCGGCCCGCCGGTATTCGATCCGTTCCCCGCCGTGCTCCCGCCGGGCCCGTTCCAGCATTTTCTCCGACAGGTCGATCCCCAGCACATGGGCCGCTCCCCGGTCTGCGGCATATTGGCAGTGCCACCCGTATCCGCAGCCCAGGTCCAGCACCCGTTTCCCGGCAAAGTCCGGCAAAAGCTCCCGCAGCGCCGGCCACTCGCCGGCTCCCGCCAGTCCCATCCGGGACCGGGGCATCCCGCTGTATTTGTCAAAAAACACCTGGTCATCATATTTGTTCTCTTTCATGGAAAATACCTCCTTTGAGGAACAGTATACCAGTTTTCCCTCCCATGCACAAGCGGATGCAAATGTTTCCCGCGGAGATCCGTTTTGATGCTTTTTCTGGAAAAAGCATCGGCAGAATCTGTTGTATGACAACAAAGCACAGGAAAAATCTATAGTGGGCGCGGATTGTTGGCAACGGTTCTGCGGGAGCGGATGATACCCGCCCCCGCAAGGGCGCTGCGATTTTTGACGCCTGCCTATATGTAAGGAGATATTGTAAATGCCGGTTGGAAAAGAAAGCAAAGTTCTCCCGCTGCGGGCCATACAGATAGAGGACCCTTTTTGGTCGAAGGAGATAGATCTGGTGCGCCGGGCGGTGCTGCCCTACCAGTGGAGGACCCTTCACGACCAGGTGCCCGGCGCGGCCCCCAGCTACTGCGTCCACAATTTCCAGGCCGCCGCACGGCTCACCGCCAGGCAGGCGGAGGCCGGAGCGGATTTTACCCCGCCGTCCTTCACCTTCCGGGGCTTCGAGGTCCTGCCTCCGGACCCGGACCATCCGGATCCCGACAGCTTTTACGGCTTCGTTTTCCAGGACAGCGATCTCTACAAGTGGGTGGAGGCTGTTGCCTGCGCCCTCTCCCAGCACCCGGACCCGGATTTGGAGGAGAAGGCGGACCGGCTGATCGATCTGGTCTGTTCCGCCCAGCAGCCTGACGGCTATCTGGACACCTACTATATCCTGGGCGGTCTGGACGCCGCCTTTACCAACCTCCGGGACCACCATGAGCTCTACTGCTTCGGCCACCTGGCCGAGGGGGCGGCGGCCTATTGGCAGGCGACCGGCAAGGACAAGCTGCTCCGGGCGGCCTGCCGCTTCGCGGATCTGATCGATGAGCGGTTCCGGGATGATGGCGGCCTGCAGGGCTATCCCGGCCATGAGATCGCGGAGATGGCGCTCTTCCGTCTTTATGAGGTCACCGGGGAGGACCGCTACCGCGCCCTGGCCCAGCGTTTCCTGGACCGCCGGGGCCGTAGGCCCTACTACTTCGATACCGAGCGGAACGAGCCCCCCGCCGCCCCGGAAGAGCTCCGCTACCAGTATCATCAGGCCCACCTGCCCGTCCGGGAGCAGACGGAGGCGGTGGGGCACGCGGTCCGGGCCATGTACCTGTACAGCGGCATGGCGGACAGTGCCCGACTCACCGGCGATGACGCCATGTGGGCGGCCTGCCGCGCCCTGTGGCGGGATGTGACCGGCCGCAAGATGTATGTAACCGGCGGCGTGGGCAGCACCGTCTCCGGCGAGGCGTTCACCTTTGCCTACGATCTGCCCAATGACACCGCCTATTCGGAGACCTGCGCCGCCGTAGGGCTGGTGTTCTTTGCCCGGCGGATGCTGCAGGCGGAGCCGAGGGCGGCGTACGCCGATGTTATGGAGCGGGCGCTGTATAACGGCGTGCTGGCCGGCATGTCGGCGGACGGGGAGAAGTTTTTCTATGTCAACCCCCTGGAGGTCCGCCCCGATGCCTGTGAGCGGGATCCCCATAAGTCCCATGTGCAGCCGGAGCGGCAGCCGTGGTTTGGCTGCGCCTGCTGCCCGCCAAACCTGGCCCGGCTGGTGATGAGCGTGGGCCAATATGCCTGGACGTATAACGAGGATACGCTGTACGTCCATCTCTACCTGGGCGGCCAGATCCAGGTGCCCGCCTCCCATGGCACAGTGACGGTCCGGGCCGAATCCGAGCTGCCCCGGGCGGGGAACTATACCATCCGGTTCATGCAGGACTGCCCGGAGGAGTTCACCCTGGCGGTGCGCATACCCCACTGGTGCGGCGAGGAGTACTCCGTGGACAGCGGCAAGGCCCGGCGCTGGGAAAAGGACGGCTACCTCTACCTCCGCAAGCGGTGGAAAGCGGGGGATACGCTGGAGTTCCGCTTCTGGATGTCCGTCCGCCTCATTACCGCCAATCCCGCCGTATGGGAGGATGCCGGCAAGCTCTGCGTCACCCGCGGCCCTCTGGTCTACTGTCTGGAGGAGGCGGATAACGGCCCCGGGCTCCATCTCCTGCGCCTGAACCCCTACGGGTTTCTGCATCTGGAGGACCGGGAGATCGCAGCCGGCCAGACCTGCGTAGGGGTGACCGCCTTCGGCCTGCGCGAAACCGCCTCTCCTGCGGAGCCGCTGTACGGCCTGTTCCGTCCATCGGAGATGGAGCCCGCCAGCCTGCGGTTCATTCCCTACTATCTCTGGGCCAACCGGGGCCGGGGGGAAATGCGCGTCTGGGTCGCGGCGATGGAGGGAAAGCCGGATCCCGGCAGGGATATTCTGAGCCTATTGAAAGAAGGGGGATTCGACCTATGAGCATCACAGTCAATCTGTACTATACCGGCAAAAACGGCGCAGCCCGGAAATTTGCCGGGGAGATGGAATCCAGCGGTACCGCCGGCCTGATCCGCCAGGAGAGCGGCAATGAGAGATACGAGTATTTCCAACCCTTGAGTGACCCGGAGACGGTCCTGCTCATCGATCAGTGGCGGGACCAGGAGGCGATCGACTGCCACCACGCCTCCCCCATGATGGCCGTTGTCGCCCGCCTGCGGGAGAAGTACGATCTCCACATGCGGGTAGAGCGGTATATCGCTGACCAGGGCGGGATCCCGGCGGATGATGCCAAATTCATAAAGAAGTAGCGTGATGAGAAAAAGGCATACCGCCGCAGCGGGGCAGCTCCCATAAAGGGAGCTGCCCCGCTGGCTTAGTGTTTTGGAAGAAGAGGATCTCTTCCACAGTATGTTTTTTCCGGTGTTGTCCCATTGTTCCCGGTCATGAGCGCAGGACTCCGTCCTTTGCCAGAACGTCCAGAAACAGATTTCGTATGGAATCCTTCGGATAACGCCCGAGATCCGGCAGATGATCGATGCCGATCAATCCGCCGCCCATGGAGGCGTGCCCGCCTCCATTGCCTATATCCTTCAGCGCCGCGTGGAGCAGATTTCCGGCATGAACGTTCGGATCCTCCGAGCGGACGGACAGCTTCACCCCGTCCTCCCGGAAGGAAAACACCACGGCGACCTCCACCTCGATCAGGGCGAGTATAAAATCCGAAAGAATGGCGATCATTGCGTCCGGGCACGAAAACGGGATACAGGAGAAACCGACTTTGTCATAAAGCTCGATGCTTTCGATGGCGGCCCCATAGGCTTTCAGGTCAGCGAATTCCATGTTGTTCCGTTCGAGGGTGGACAGCTGCTCCTGGTCGCAGCGGGGGAGCAGGAACCCGAACATTTTGATATCCAGCTCCGTTACGCCCCGCGTAAACTGGAGCGTGTCCATTTTCAAGCCATAGAGCAATGCCGTTGCCACATCGCGGTCCGGTTCTTTTCCGGCTATGGCGTAATACTCCGCGATCAATGTGGCGCAGGCGCCGGTGATGCGTATGTCCCGATACCGGTATTCCATGGGGACATACGTAGGATGGTGATCGATGCAGGCGACCTCGTCCCCCACAAAATCCGTTACGTTTCCCGCGTGCTTCTGGGTATCTACGCAGATGATCCGGTCCGTTTCCTTCATATCGGATACCAGGCTCTCGTACGGGAGCATCCGGATATGGAACGTGTCCAGCATCTTGGATGAACTCAGCTTGTCGATCCTGCCATCGTAGCAGAGTGTGGATGCAACGCCATACATTTCCAGCAGCTTCTGCAGTCCGTATGCAGAGGCGATGGCATCCGGGTCCGGGAAATTATGTGTCTGGATATAAACGGGATACCCCTGGCATAGCTCGATCAGATCATTCAGTTGACTCATATTTCAGCTTTTCCTCCCTGTTTGCTTTTCTGCCGGCCATACGGCCCCCTATGTGGAGGTAATGCTGGAGAACTCCAGTACCTCGGCAAAAGCCCGGCATTCCGCCTCCGAGACCGCCGTTTCCCCGTCCAGATCGATGATATTGGCGAATACGCTGGCGAAATCCCGGAACGCCGCGTTTCCGCTGCCATCGGACGGACCGGCCTCCCAGAGCTGCGATGGTTTGCCGCAGAGCCCGGCCAGGAATTCGGGCGTTACGCTGTCCTTCATCCGCACAGCGTAGTCATAGACGTCCCGGAATTCCGTCTGCATGCACAGCAGGGCGAACAGCGCCAGCCGTTTGTATTTGCTCTCATACATCTCCTCATCCGCCGTGTTTTTCAGCAGCAGGAAGGAATCAAACAGGCGGTCTATGCCCGCCGGCTCCCTGCCCACGGAATGCTGGATCAGCGATACATAGAGCTCCAGCTCCGCCTCGTCTTCGGTCTGGATATCAATACGCGCCAGCTTGGCCTTTACATAATTCTGCAAGTTATAGCTGGATGCCGGGACCCGGAAGGACATCCTGAACAGTCCGCTGAAAAAGTGCTTTCCCCTGGCCTCATCGAAACTCTGCCCATACCGCTCCTGTGCGCCGCTGAGGATGTCGCTGTAATCCACGGCGATGACAAACACGCAGCCCTTGCAGTCAAAGAAGTCCCGCATTGCCTCCAGCAGCTCCACCGCTTTTGCGGGGGCGAGCCGGTCCAGGCCGCTGACGGCCAGGATGACTTTGCCGTTTTCACCTTGCGTGCGCGCCTCGACCAGCTCCGAAAAAAGGGCGGCCAGCTTTTCCAGAGGATCGGCGGACTCTTTGTTGAACAGTCCGCCCACCACTTCCTTCCCGATCGAGCTGTCCGAACCGATCACCCCGGTGACCAGCCCGGCCAGGTTTACGAGGATATTCTCTGCCTGTCCCTTTGCTCCCGCGCTGTTTCCGCCGCTGAGCAGGCTTACCAGCTTTTTGCCTGCGAGAATGGGAAGCGGTTCATCGGATCCGCTCTGGAGGATCTGCCGGGCGTTGACCCACAGCAGGTCGGTTCCATACTGTTCCTTCAGCCGTTCAAACAGCATTCCGAGAATGCTGTTGTTTTCTCCGTTTCCCCGATTTCCCTGAAAAGCGATGGTCATGGGGGTATCGCAGCTGCCGATAAACCGGGAGACGCCATCGATATATTTGGCAATGCCCAGATCGTCCTGGTACGCGGCAGGCGCCGGGGCCTTGCCATCGCCTGCCTCTCCGCCTGCATTTGCGGCCGGGAAGGTTTCCGGCGCATCGCTGACGGCCTCTGCCGCATTTTCCGCAGGGCGCTCCGGCGGAACGGGCCGGATCAATTCGCACGCCGGGCAGCGGGTGTCCAGATAATCTGCAAAACCGCTCCACTCTGTCAGATACCGGTCATACTTCCTGTTTGTCCGGCTCATCCCCGCCGGAAAGATGCCGAACCAGACGCTCTCCGTCTCATCGCCCCGCTCCGTACGGATAGTCAGGACTACCCCCGCGCAGCTGATCCGTTCCTCCGATTCCGAGGCGGTCTGGCTCCCCGCCGCCTTTGCCGCGCTTTTGAAGAGGGCGATGCCCCCGGACACCACGCTGCCCAGCGCGGTCAGCTCCGTTCGCTCCGTCCATTCGCATCGCGCCAGCGCGTCCAAAGGCCATTCATCGGTAATTTCTCTGCCGTCCTGCCGGATAATATGAAAAACGCCCCGCTCCTCATTGATCTCGATCCGTTCATCTATACCGAATGCCATATCAAAGCCTGCGGTCCTGGCGGTTACATAGGGCGCAATGGCCTTTGTCACAAAGGCCAGGACCTCGTTTCCATCGTCCGCATCGATGGGAAACGATTTTGATGTTCCGTCCGTCAGCGCAAGCTCCAGCATGTCCGCATACAGGCTGGCCTTTCGTACATCGCAAAAGGAAACGGCCTCCGTCTGTCCGGCAGACCGCTTATACTCGACCCGGCCGGCCAGGATATCCACCGTCTCATCGTTCGGGCCGGAAAAGGAGAAGTAGATCCCCCGGGCCAGAAGGGCCTCTTTCCTCTGTGCAAGATAGGGTGCGATGGAGCCGGCAGCGAAGGCCAGCACCTCGTTTTTCAGTTCCTTGCCGATGGCAAAGGATCTGCTCCCTCCGCCGAACAGGGCGAAATCCAGCGTCCCCGCAGGCGCGCTGACGGATTTGACATCCTGGAAAGAGATCACATCGATCTTTCCCGATTTGGCCCTGAACTCCGCCTGTTCGGCGGAGAGATTGAGCACGCCATCGTTCAGAAATCCCTGGCTGCTGGGAAAGGAATACCGTACCCCCTGGGCCAGGAGGCGGTCCTTCCGCTGCGCGAGATAGGGACTGACGGTCTGCTCGATATATAGAAATGCCTCGTGGATGATTTTCCTGCTTGCGGGACAGGATTCCCTGCGCCCGTCCTCGGTGATAAAGTCGATATGATCCCATTCCTTTTTCACCGACACCAGGCCGGCGTAGTGGAAGATGGTCTTCTGGACGCTGCTGCTCACGAACTCCGTCCTGTCGCGGTAGACGACAAGTTTGCCGGATTTCAGCAGTCCCTTGACATCGGCCTGGTAAACCGGATCGTCCGTTCCCGGCTCTCCCCGGACGGTCTTTTCGCCGCAATATGGGCAGAACGCGGCCTCTTTCATGATCTCACGCCCGCATTTTGCGCATAACATATTTGGATAAGCCTCCCTTCTTTTGAGCGTGTTCAGTGTATCATATTAATCGGGCGTTTTCAACAGATACCGGCAAAGACTGCGGGAAATTCATCAGCAGGACGATCCGCCCCTGCAGGGATTCTGCCTTATGGGGATATAGTCGACACACTCGAAAGTCGGTAAAGTTCGGCGATTAAAATGTGGCGTGGACTGCGTTGTCGTCCTTGGCGGGCGTCAGCCCGCCTGCGTCCTCCGCCTTGCCACACCGCATTTTCCTCCGCCTCCTTTTTACCGATTCTCAAGTGTGTCGACTATAGTGCATGAAAACATGAATTTCCCCAGGCAAAAACATACCGCAGGCGGTGCCTGCGGTATGTGCGGTATACGTTTATCCGCCCTGTTCCCTGATGCTCTGATCCAGCATAGCCATAATTTCCGGCAGCGGCTCCGGCAATGGATCGGACGGCGGCTCCTGCGAGGGGGCGGCGGCAGGCTCTGGCGGCCTGCTTTCCTTGGTCCCCGCGCTGCCGGCCACATAGCCGAGGGAGACCTGGATATCCTGTGCGTAATTGCCGAAGGTCTTGCCGAAGATGGTCAGCCCGCCCACATGAGCGGCCTTGTGATCCACGGAGAAGCGGAGGTTGAACAGCTGCTGCTGGTCCAGGTGCAGCGCGCTGATCCGCACATCGGAGATTTTCAGCCCGTCCATAAAGGTGCCCTGCTCATTGACCATTAGCACCTTCAGCAAGCCGTACTGGTTCCAGTTGGAGTACCACCAGTCAGGGGTGAAGATGCCCCGCACATCGCCGAAATCCCCGGGGGAGGTCCAGGTGCCTACAAAGACATCGTTGATAAAGAAGCTGATATCCGAGGGCCACTGGTTGTTGATGCCGGGGGCCTCGGAGGACAGCTCCACGGAAACGGTCACCTGGGTGATCTGCTGGTCCATAGGGACGAAATTGGGCACCTGGTACTCCACATAGCCCTGAGTAAACCATAGGATGTCCGCGTCAAAATGGTCCGGATGGGAGAAATAGCGGTAATCGTCCACCACGCCGATGAGGTGATCGGCGGTAGCCAGGCCGCAGGTGGGATAGACCTGACAGCTGCTGTACCGTCCCACCTTCAAGTCCACGGTGCAGGTGTTCTCCACCGGCTGAGAGGGGTTTTTGATCTGGATAAGGATTTTGCCCGGTACCACCCGGCAGATTTTCTGGTTGCCATGGCCGCTGGAATCATTGGACACCGCCACCACGCCGCACTCCTCCAGCTTCCTGATATGGGTAGTCAGCGCGCCGTTGGTGATATGGAGTTTCCCGGCCAGCTCGTTCATATTCATGGGCCGCTCCACCAGCAGCCGCACGATCTCCAGCCGCACATCGGAGCCCAGCGCCTTGAACAGGCTCAGCCCATCGCTTAATTTTTCAATATGCAGCATAGGAGCCTCCTTTTTTTGCCGGATGAAATGAAAAAACCTAAATTATTATAGCAAAATTTGACAAGTCCGTCAACAAATTTTTTCTGCCAGCGGTCCCCGGCTTTTGGGCGCGGCAGGAGCCGCCTTGCCGGCGGCAAAGCATCAGCCTTCGCGCCGCGCTCAATCCCGGTGCAGCCACTCGTTGTCGATCCGCTTCCGGTCCTCCTCCAGCTCGTCGGGGAGGTAGGAGCGGAAAATCTGGATGTAGATCTGGGAGGTGACCCATGCCATCAGCCCCGCGCCGCTGATGAGCATCAGCCCGGTAAAGGGCGGAAAAATGGCCAGCATCAGCCACACGGTGGCCCACAGGAAGGTCAGCAGCAGCGTCATTGGCAGGTGCCGCACGCTCATGAGCAGGGCGTTCTTGAAGGTGTCGTACAGCGATCCGGTGAATTTCGCCAGCACCGGGAACAGATACAGCAGCACCATCCAGCAGGGGACCAGCAGCAGGGAGCATCCCGCCAGCATGATCGTCCCGGCCGTTCCGCCCCAGGTGAAGCAGAAGTTCATGTCCAGCCATAGAATGACCGCCACCGCTGCCGCGATCAGCCACAGGATGGTGGCCTGGCGGAAATTCTCCTTGAAGGACTTGCAAAAGTTGGTGGTCACCTGTCCCTCGTTGGTGCGGATGCGCTTCATCATGGCGTAGTACAGCGCCGTGGTAGAAGCGCCAATGGTGACAACGGGCAGGCTGCAGATCAGCCAGAGAAAATGCAGTATGACCACATCGGCGATCAGATTCAACGCCCGCCACAGGGGGCCTTCCATAGAAAACAATGTCGTTTCCTCCTTTTGACAGCGGTTCCGGACGCTTTCTGGTCCTTTTTCTCCATTATACCGCCGGTCCGGGCGGTTGTCGACAGTGAGAATTTACAAAAAAACAGGCGAAAAGTATAATAATTGACCAAAATCTAAAATTACACTTGCAACCTTGACGGCAACAGGCTATAATGCACTCATTACGGCCAGATCATGTGCGGCCGCAATGGGAGGTATAAAGCTTATGAAAGAAGTTGCTGTTCGCGAAACCATCTACAACCGGCCCTTTATCTGGCAGCGGGCAGACCCGTATATCCTGCGGAGCGGGGACGGCAGCTATTACTTTACCGCGTCTGTGCCGGCATATGACCGGATCGTGCTGCGCCGGGGGAGGACCCTGGCGGAGCTGAAGGAGGCGGAGGAAAAGACCATTTGGGTCAAGCATGAGTCCGGCCCCCAGTCCATCCATATCTGGGCGCCGGAGCTGCATCAGATCGATGGGGCCTGGTATATCTACTATGCCGGGGGGGACAAGGACGATGTGTGGGAGATCCGGCCCTATGTGCTGCGCTGCACCGGGGATCCCATGACGGACCCCTGGGAGGAGCTGGGGCCCATGCAGCCGGCGGACGATGATCCCTTTTCCTTCCGGGCCTTCTCCCTGGACGCCACCGTGTTCTCCCACAAGGGGGCGTGGTATATGGTCTGGGCGGAGAAGGTGGGTGTGGGCAAACAGATCTCCAACCTGTATATCGCCCGGATGGCCAGCCCCACCAAGCTGGCCACGGTCCAGGTGCTGCTGACCACGCCGGACTATGACTGGGAGCGGGGGGAGTTCTGGGTCAACGAGGGGCCGGCCCTGCTGCGCCACGATGGGAAGCTGTTTCTGACCTTCTCCGCCAACACTACCGGGGAGTTATACTGCATGGGGATGCTGTGGTGCGGTGAGGACGCGGATCTGCTGGATCCCGCCAGCTGGACCAAGCTGCGCTGGCCGGTGTTCCGCAGCGATGATGAGAAGGAGGTCCACGGTCCCGGCCACAACTGCTTCGTCAAGGCCGAGGACGGCGAGACGGATCTGTGCATCTATCACGCCCGGCAGTATGACAAGATGGTGGGCAACCCGCTGTACGACCCCAACCGCCATGTCTATATCATGCCCATGACCTTTGACCGGGAGGGATTCCCGGAGTTCCGGCATGTGCCACAAGAGTGGTGAATCCTGATAAAAAGCCTGTCTATCCTGCGGGAGAGGCAGGCTTTTTGTGCAACGGAAGAGAATTTCTGCTATAGGAAAAATACTTTAGGTTATAGTGAAATATACACAAAAGATTTAGACAGCAACTGTTGAATCCGATGAAATTTTTTATTTTTGGAAGATTTTGTTGTTTATTCCTTAGAGATGTGGTAGGATACTGTTTGCGGAGGTTTGATTAAAAACCGAAGTAATTTATATTTTCCTAAAGGAAGAAATGGAGGATCTGTCACATGAAATCAGCAACTCGTTTTCTGAAGCGGCTGGGCTGCTTCACCATCGCGGCCATCCTCGCACTGTC
>CAMWTG010000041.1 GCA_947177115.1 uncultured Clostridia bacterium | reverse complement strand
CCATCCGGAGGGGCCGGGGTATCGGGGTCGGAAGGGGACATGTCCGGGGCGGAGGAGCCGTTGGTCAGGCCGTTTTCCTTCATGATATCCAGCAAACCGTTTATCCCGGCGCCAGTATCCCCCACTATCGTCATTTGCCGCACATTGTCTTTTGCAATGCACGTTTTTGTGGACGGATTCCAGGTAACGGCTACCGGCAGCGTCAAAGCGGTGCTGCCGCCAAACAGCGGCGCCAGCGCGTCCACAAGGCTGCCGCCACTGCTGGCGTTGTAGCCATAGATGTAATGCTTATTCTTGTTGGCAGACGAACGAAATTGCGTCTCAACCGGGTTTTGCGCAGTCGCGGCGTCATAATAAACGAATACCATATACCGGCTTTCGCTCTTGGCGGCCACCGCGTTGAGCATCGCTCCGGCCTCCCCCGCGGACATGTCGACCCAGTACTCTGTGCCGTCCGCCTCAGCCGCCAGCGCCGGAGCGGGCAGCAGCGCCAGCGTCAGGCAAAGGGCCAGGACCGCTGCCGAAAATCGTCTTTTCAATGGATCATATCCTCCTCTTTGATTGTGATGGGTAAATTGTAGCGCACCTATATGGAAAATGCAAGGGGGAAGGCGCGGCAAACGCAAAAATCAATTGGAGGATATCGGGTCCCGGCGTCCACGCCGCCAAAACGGCAGAGCCGCCGTTTTCCTCGCGGCCTTGCCGGACATCCCTGTTCCATCGGCTTACCCCTCCAACAAGATTTCCCGCACCCGCTTCAGATCCATGTGCTCCAGAACATGGTCCGCGCGGGGCGTGGGTTCATCGGGGGAGAGATTGGAGCGGACATAGATGGTAGCCAGTCCCGCGTCCCTGCCGCCCTGTATATCGCACAGGCCATCGTTCCCGATCATGACCGCGCTTTCCGTTGGGATGCCCCTTTCTTGGAGCAGCACGTCAAAAAAGCGCCGGTCCGGTTTCTTCACGCCGTAATCCGATGAGAGATATATCCCATCGAAGCAGTCCGCCAGTCCCAGCCGCTCCAGCTCCCATGCGGTAAAGATGCTCTGGGCGTTGCTGAGCAGCCATACGCCGCCTCCCCGTTCCCGCAGGTCCGCCAGCAGCTGCTTCGCCCCCCGGTACAGCCGGACATATTCCGTGGACAGATCCCGGAACTCCCGCCCGGCCCGGACGGCCTCCTCCAGATCCGCGTCCACACCCTTATCCCGAAAAAGCTGCTGGAAGACCAGCTCGATCCGAATCTCCGGATGGGCCTCATGGGCATCCCGGCGCAGCGTGGTCCCCTCCGCCTCCTCTACCAGGCGGCGGTACGCCCCCTGCAGGCCGGCGGGGGTATAAACCGCTCCCCGCCGGCTGTAGTACGCGGCCATGGCCTCCCACAGCATTGGCGCGTCCTCATCGGTGTGGATATCCACCAGAGTCCCGTACAGATCAAAAATATAATTCCGGTATTTCATGTCGCCGACCTCCGGTAGAGCATCCGCGTCTCATAGGGCCGCAGCGGCCCCGCGGGGCCGCGATAGTTCGACAGCAGGACCTCCGCGCCCCGGAACGCCTCCGGGCAGACCTCCGGCAGCTCCTCCGCCGTAAAATTGCAGACCACCAGCAAATGCTCCCTGTCCGTATCCCGGGTATAGGCAAAGCATTTCTCATCGTCCGGGTCCAGCAGTGTGAACCCGCCGTCCCGGAACACCGGGCAGGCCTTCCGCAGGGCAATAAGCTTCTGATAGAAATAGAACACCGAATCCGGATCCGCCAGCGCGGCCTCCGCGTTGATCTCCGCGCAGTTAGGGTTCACCGGCAGCCAGGGCCTTCCCTCGGAGAATCCCGCATTGACCCCGGCGGACCACTGCATGGGCGTCCGGGCGTTGTCCCGGCCCCTGGCATAGATGGACGCCAGAATGTCCTCCGGCGCGCAACCCCTGGCCAGCCTCTCCCGGTAGGCGTTCTTGATCTCCAGATCATCGTACTGTTCAATAGGCAGCCGGATGTTGGTCATACCCAGCTCCTCGCCCTGATAGATGTAGGGCGTACCCTGCATCCCGTGGCACATCGCCGCCAGCATCTTGGCCGATTCCACCCGGTATTTTCCATCATCTCCCCAACGGGAGACGATACGGGGCAGATCGTGGTTCTCCAGGAACAGACTGTTCCACCCGGAGCCCCGGAGGCCCGTCTGCCAGCGCGCATAGCACCGCTTGAGCTCCGTCCGCGGACGGGGCTTGACGTCCCACTTCTCTCCGGCCGAATCCAGGCACATATGCTCAAACTGGAACACCATGCTCAGTTCGCTGCCATTGGGATTGGCGTACTGTCTGGCGGTCTCCACGCTGGCGCTCCAGGCCTCTCCCACCGTCACCAGCGCATCCTCCCGGAATGCCTCCCGCCGCAGCTGGCGGATATACTCATGAAGCCGTGGGCCGTTGCTGGTGATGCGATGGTCCGGCTCCTTGCCGATGTTGTCGATGACATCCAGCCGGAAACCGCCCACGCCTTTGCCCGCCCAGAAGCGGATCATCTCGCACAGCTCCCGGCGGACCACCGGATTCTCCCAGTTCAGATCCGGCTGCCAGGGAGAGAACTGATGGAAATAGTACTGCCCCACCTCCGGCACCCATGTCCAGGCGCTGCCGCCGAAGCAGGCCTTCATATCATTGGGCGGACAATCCGGCGTACCGTCCCGCCAGATGTAGTAGTCGTGATAGGGATTCTCCCGGCTGCTCCCGGCCTCCCGGAACCAGCGGTGCTGGTCCGAGGTGTGGTTGAGCACCAGGTCCATAATGATGGTAATGCCGCGCTTCTCCGCCTCGCGGATCAGCTCCTCCATATCCGCCATAACGCCGAACATGGGATCAATGGCCCGGTAATCCGCGATATCATAGCCGTTGTCCTTCTGGGGCGAGGCGTACACCGGCGACAGCCAGATGCCGTCAACGCCCAGCTCCGCCAGGTAGTCCAGCCTTTGCAGAATCCCCCGCAGATCGCCAATGCCATCGCCGTTGGAGTCCTGAAAGCTCTTGGGGTATACCTGATAAAATACGGCGGATTTCCACCAATCTTTTTTTGTCTTATCCAGCATGGCCGTCAGCCTCGATTTCTTCCAATTTTTCATAGACCCGCAGCAGCTCGCCCACGCTCCACGCCTGGGCAAAGCACCCCTTGGACGCGCCGGGGTTCCCGCCGTCATAGATCTCCGGCAGAAAGCCCACGCAGCCCTCCCGCAGCATGGCCTCCATGGGCTCCAGCTGCTCCCGGACGGCCCGGGCGGCCTCGGGGGCATCGCCTCTGGTCTTCAGATACGCCAGGTAGTACGCGCCCAGCGGGAAGGGCCAGACCGTCCCCTGGTGGTAGGCCATATCCCGCGCCGGCTGCGGTCCGGCATACACGGGATGGAACTCCCGGTCGTCCGGAGCCAAGGTCCGCAGGCCGCAGGGGGTGTACAGCCTGCGGTATACCGCGTCCACCACCTGCCGCTCCCGCCGGGGGGAGAGCATGGTGAAGGGCATGGACACCGCCCAGATCTGATTGCACCGCATCTGTGTGTCCGCCGCCGAACCGGAGAGAACGTCCCGCAGGTATCCCTCCTCTTCCAGCCAGAATTTCCGGTTGAAGGACTCCCTGACCCGCTCCGCCAGAGCGGCGTATTCCCGGCCCGCTTCCCCCGCCAGAGGGGCCAGCTCCCCCATGATCCTGAGCGCGTTGTACCAATAGGCGTTCAGTTCAACAGGCTTGCCGTGCCGGGGCGTAGGCAGGACGCCGTTTATGCACACGTCCATCCAGGTCACCTGATCCAGGCCCTCTCCGGCGTGGACCAGCCCGTCCGCATCCGCCCCGATGGCGTGGCGGGTGCCCCGCAGATAGGCGCGGATGATCCGCGCCATCACCGGCCAGGCCCCCCGGACGAAGGCGGCATCGCCGGTTTTCCGGTAGTACAGCCACACGCAGTTGATGAGCAGCAGGGCCGCGTCCGCGGTGTTGTAGCGGGGCTCCTCCTGCCCTTCGGGGAAAAGGTTGGGCACCAGTCCGTCCCGCTCGTAAGCCAGGAAGGTCCGCAGCACGCTTTTCGCCTCCTCAAACCGCCCGGTGGACAACAGGCACCCCGGCAGGGCAATCATGGTGTCCCGGCCCCAGTCTCCGAAGAAAGGGTAGCCCGCCACAATGGTCATGCCGTTGGTGGAGTCCCGGCGGGTGATGAAGGCGTCCGCACTCTGCGCCAGCTGCCGGGCGGCAGGGTCCCGGAAGGAGCGCCGCGCCGCCAGACTTTCCATGCGGTCCCGCTGCGCCGCCAGCAGGGCGTCCCCAGAGCCGCCGCCGGGCTCGGTGGAAAATACGGCCTCCAGCGTACCCGCCTCCCCCGCAGGGACCACCGTCTCAATCTCGCAGCAAGCCGCCGCCAGGCTCTCCGCCGTCCGGCCGTCCCTGGCGTCATCGGGATAGGCCGGGGTTTCCCAAACCGGCGGTACCGGCGTGAGCGCGCCGTCCGTACTAATATACAGCGTATAACCGCCTGCCGTCAAGGCGTTGTTTTCCCAATGGGGCGCGCATTTTTCCACCAGCGCCTGCCCCTTGGGCGCAAAGAGGCAGAAGGGCCGCACCCGCAGGGCGCAGGGGGCGGCGGAGCGGTTCTCGATCTCATATACCACCGCCGCCCGATTGGACCCGCAGGCCATGGCGCACCGCCGCCGGATCTGAACGCCGTCCACATGGTAAAGCCAGACCGGCCCTCTGTCCCAGAGGAAGGAGGAGAGGTTCCGGTATCCCTCCTCCGGCTCCCTGCCGTCCGCGAAGGTCTGGGTAGAGAGAAATTCCCTTTTCCCGCCCACCGTCAGCTCCTCCGACAGCCGGTGGACCAGATTCACCCGCTGGTTCGGGGCGGCCTCCGCCGCCACCAGGAGCCCCTGGTCGCAGCGGGTCACGGAGAATGCCGCCGATGCGGACATGTAGCCTCCCAGGCCGTTGGCCAGCAGCCAGCACCGCTCCTGAGCCTGTTCCAGGGTGGTCATATCCTGTTTCCCAAAAACAAAACGCATAAGACGCCTCCTATCGCTGTCCAAAAATCGCGGCGGACACCGGGGGCAGGGGGACCGTCCCGGAACACACCGGCGGGTCCCGCCACCAAAAGCTGGACTCTCCGTCCGCCAGCAGCTCCCACTCCCCTTCCGGCAGAGACAGGGAGACTGTTTCCTCCCCGGCGCTGTAGGCCAGGAAGAGCCGCCGCCACCGGCCCTCCCCATTATCCACCTCCAGCGCCGCACAGTCCTTTGCGGGCTCCGGCGCACAACGGATCCGCTCCCCCGCAGCGGCGGACTTGTCCTGCAATCCCGGCAGCTGCATCCGCAGGGCGATGAGCCCCCGGTAGTAGTCTGCCAGCTCCCGGTTCTCCCAGGCCCGCCGCCAGTCCAGCCGGTTGACCGCCAGCGGAGAGCGGACCGAGTCCCGGATGCCCTGCTTGGTCCGGGCAAACTCCTCCCCGCCGAGCAGGAACAGCCTTCCCTGGCAGGTAAAGCAGATAGCCGCCGCCAGACGGTTCGCCCGCAGCAGCGCCGGATCCAGCCGGTCAAAATCCCGGTCCGGATCCATGGTGAGCACCAGCTTATCCCACAGGGTCCAGTCATCGTGGGAGGAGAGATAGGTGATGGTCTGGGAGGGCGCCCTGACGGAGAACTTCCCCTCCCCGTTCACCCAGCCCCGGACGCAGTTCACCAGCGTCTTCGCATCCAGACCGCCGCCATTGACAAATCCGGGCTTCCCCGCCTTCTCAACGGAACCTTTCACCGCGTCCCGGGTGGCATCGCAGAAGGCCCCGGTTTCCAGGTCCAGATAGGCCAGCCCTCCCTTATCCGCCAGGAGGGTTCCCGGCCTGGCCGCCGTGCCGGAGGCGGACCAGGGCTCGCCGAAGAGGAGCTTCTCCCCCTTTCCCCAGCGTTCATCCAGCTCCCGGCGGATGTGCTCCATCAATTCTACGTCCAAAAGCCCCATCAGGTCAAACCGAAATCCGTCCATGTGGTACTCCTCCGCCCAGTAGAGCACGGAGTCCAGGATATACTTGGCGCACATGCTCCGTTCGGAGGCGGCATCATTGCCGCAGCCGGAGCCGTTGGAGGGACTGCCGTCCGCCTCCTGGCGGCTGTAGTACCAGGGCGCGGTCCGCCACAGCCAGGAATCCAGATGGTATGTGTGGTTGTATACCACGTCCATGATCACCCGGAAACCGTTTTGATGGAGGGCCTGCACGGCCTCCTTCAGCTCCCGGATCCGAACCTCGCCCCGGCGGGGGTCTGTGGAATAGGACCCCTCCGGCACGTTGTAGTTCACAGGGTCGTAGCCCCAGTTGAAGGCATCCGGCGCACCGGCCTCGTCCACCGAGCCGTAGTCGTACACCGGCATCAGCTGGACGTGGGTCACCCCCAGGCGGCGGAGATAGTTCAGGCAGGTAGGATGCTCGCCGTCATTGTCCAGGGTGGTGTCCTCCAGGCACAGCGCCTTGAATTTCCCCCGGTACGCCTCAGGCACGCCGGAGGCCGGGTCCCAGGAGAAGTCCTTGGTATGGATCTCATAGATCACCGTCTCCGGCCTGGGCGCGGGAGGTCCATCGAAGGCCCAGCCAGGGGGATCGGTGCGGCTCAGGTCAATGACCATGCTCCGCTCCCCGTTCAGGCCGCAGGCCCGGGCGTAAGGGTCGGCGGTGACGCGGGATACGCCCTCAACGGTGACCTCGTAGTCGTAGTAGGTCCCGTCCAGGTCCCGGTCCGTCTCCCAGATCCACAGGCCCCGCCCGGCAAAGCGGAGGGCATGGACCTCCGCGGGCTCGCCGCCGTCTCCGGCTGGGTACAGCCGCAGCCGGGCCCGCTCCGCCGTGGGAGCCCACAGGCGGAATTCCGTATGACGGGGAGAGCGGAAGGCCCCCAAGGGAACATTACAGTGAAAATGCTTTTGAAACTCTGAGGAATCGAAGATCTGTTTTGTGTTTGTCATATACATGTTAAAGAAAGGGGGCGCAGCCCGGCTTGCAAACAATTTCTGCAATTCTGGACCGCGCCCGTATGAAAGGGGACATTTGGAGCAGCCTGCTTATCCCTTCACAGCGCCGCTGGTACCATTGACGTAGTACTTCTGGAGCTTGAGGAAGAGCAGCGCAATGGGGATGGAAATGAGCACCGCGCCAGCGGCGAAGCAGGTATACCAGTTGTCGATATACTCCTTTTCCAGCATCCGCCACAATCCGATCGCCACGGTATACTGGTCGGCGTTGGCCCGGCAGATGACCTTGGCGAAGATGAAGTCCACCCAGGGGCCGATGAAGGAGGTCAGGACGGTGTAGATGACGATGGGCTTGGAAAGAGGCAGGGTGATCTTGGTGAAGATCTGCCAGCGGGTGCAGCCGTCCAGCATGGCGGCTTCATCAATGGCGTAGGGAGTCGTATCAAAGAAGCCCTTCGCCACCTGGAAACCAATGGCCGCGCCGCCGGAGTAACAGAGGATCAGCGCCACCCGGATGAGGCTGCCCTCGGTAAGGCCCACGGCCTTGAGGATGAAGTACACGGCGATCATGGACATAAAGCCGGGGAACAGGCCCAGGATCATAGCCATGTTCATATAGGGCTTGCGCATCCGGAAACGCATCCGGCTCAGGCAGTAGCTGACGCTCAGCAGCAGGAAGGTGGACAGCAGGCAGGAGCAGACGGCGATGATCAGGGTATTCATGAACATCTTGGGGAAGTTCAGAAGCGTGGTGTCGGTAAAGAGCTTGGCGTAGTTGTCCAGGGTGAATGCCTTGGGGAAGAAGGTGGACACATAGGATCCCTTCTCCGCCCGGAAGCTGGTCATAATGACCCACAGCACCGGGAACACCCAGACAGCGGCCAGGACTGCCAGGACCACATGGACGATGATATTATTGACCAGCTTGGTCTGTTTCGCGCTTTTCGGCTTCATTCTCAGAATCCCCCTTCCTCTTTGTAGGACTTGCTGTTGCGGTAAGTCAGCAGCGAGCCGATGGCCAGGATGATGAACGTCAGGATGCCTACCACCGCGCCGATGTTGTAATACTGCTTGTCAATGGTCAGCTTGTAGAGCCAGGTGACCAGCAGGTCGGTGCTGCCGGCGGTGGAGGCCAGGTTGGTGACGGGGTCGCCGCCGGAGAGCAGGTAGATGACGTTGAAGTTATTGACATTGCCGGTGAAGGTGGCGATCAGGTAGGGCGTGGTCACGTAGAGCATGTAGGGCAGGGTGATCTTGAAGAACTGCTGCACCTTGCCGGCGCCGTCCAGGTCGGCGGCCTCGTAGAGGTCGGCGGGGATGTTCTGCAAAACGCCGGTGAGCTGAAGCAGGGTATAGGGCACGCCCACCCAGATGTTGATGATAATGACGGTGATCCGGGCCCAGGTAGCGTTGGTAAAGAAGGGCAGGCTGGCATCAGAAGCAATGAAGCCCAGGTTCCGCAGCAGCACATTCACCGCCCCCTCCGGCTGGAGCATGGTGCGCATGATCAGCAGGGAAACAAACATGGGCACCGCGCAGGAGATGACGAAGCAGAAGCGCCAGAAGCCCTTAGCCTTGGTGTCCTTGCGGTTGATGATGATGGCCAGGACCATGCCGGCGAAGTAGTTGGTGAAGGTGGCGAAGAAGGCCCAGACCAGGGTCCACCCCAGCACGGACCAGAAGGTCCCGCCCAGGACGCTCCCGCTGTCAAACAAGGTGGCAAAGTTTTCCAGACCGACCCAGTCGAAGAGGACCAGGTGGTCGCCGATCTTGCTGTAGTTGGTGAAAGCCATGCAGATCATGAACACCAGGGGCAGGATGGTCAGCACCCCGATGAAGAACATGGACGGCGTCATCAGCAGCCGGTACAGATTTTCGTCCAGCAGGCTGCGGAGATCATCGCCCAGGCTGTTCACATGCCAGCCGTTCTTATGGCACAGCTCGGCCTTATAGGCGCTCTTCACCGTGCCCCGCCAGATCCAGAACATGACCAGGGTCAGCAGGATGGTCGCCACGCCATAGAGCAGGAGCAGGATGGACTGGTCCCCTTTGGTGTACAGGTAGACCTGGAGCTCCTCGTTCCAGATCTCCTCCTGCTCCACGCTCCCCAGGGTGACCAGCATGGCCAGGTGGCGGAAACCGGAGGTGATCATAAAGGCGATGTAGGCGATCTCCGCCGCCAGGAACAGCAGGCCCTTGGCCGCCTGCTTATGAACCATGTTGCCAAGTCCCATGACCAAGGCCGAGGCCTTGGTCTCAGGCCCTCCGTCCCGAAGGGCCTGAACGACCCCTAAACTCCCGATGCGGTCCCGCTGGACCGCGCTGGCCTGTAAGGTCAGTTGCTTTGTCGTCATTGTCAGTCCCCTCCTCTCAGCTGATGCCATCACTGTTCATGGCATCGTTCATGCTCACGGTCTGCTCCGCCGCGTTGTCATGGGTGGTGGAGCCGTTGCGGATGGCTTTGCCCATGTTCTCCACCGGGGTCCAGCAGTTGGACATCTTGGAGACAAAAGGCTGGAGCTTGCTGGTGCGGTCAAAGGTATCATTCTGGGCAATAACCACCGGATCGGCGGCAATGTCCTCGGCCTCCATAAGCTCGGTATTGCTGGGGATCACGCTGCGCAGGTCATAGTGGAGCCGCTGGGCTTCGGCGGACCCCAGGTAGACAGCCAGCTCCACGGCGGCCACCATGTTCTCAGACCGGGAGTTGACGCCCACGGCCTTGCTGCCGGCATAGGCGTACATCTGCTTCTCCTGGCCATTGAGGCTGTAGGTAGGCAGGGCGGCTACGCCCATGTTGTCCCCCAGGATCTCCTTGATGCTGGCGGAGTCCCAGGAGCCGGTGAAGATGGCGCTGATGCTGCCGTCCCGGAGGCCGGCCATGCCGGAGCCATCGGCGTCCACCACAAAATTGGGGTTGCCAATGAGATCCACCAGGAAATCGGTGACCTCCACCGCGTTCTCACCGCCGAAATCGGCTCCCAGTTCCTCCTGCGTGCCATCGCCGAAGAGGGTGCAGCCGTTGCCGAAGTAGAAGGCGGGCAGATACCAGGAGTTGGTGAAGGGGAAGGATACCACGCCCTTTTCCAGCATGGCGTCCAGACTCTGCACATCCTCCTCCGAGAAGACCCGCTTGTCGTAATACATGTACCAGGTGTTGGTGGTAAAGGGCACGCCGTAGAGATAGCCGTCCAGGGTCACCGAATCCACCAGGGCTTCGCTGGTGAAGGATCTGACCTCATCGGCGTACTTGCCGCCGATCTTGGCCAGAGCTTTGGCATCGGTGAGGACCGTCAGGTTGTCGTTGGCGTAGAGGAACACGTCCGCGCTGGCCTCTGGATCCTGGGATACGGTGCTGGCGGCGGTAGCCTCATCAGCCACGCCGTAGACAAAGGTCAGGTTCCACTCCGGATGCTGGGCGGCAAAGGCCGCGCAGCAGGTCTGGAGCCACTCCCCGCTGTCCTTGGCCTGATCCTCCGAGGCGGACCAGACCATCAGCCGGATGCTCTCCGAGTCTGCCGCGCCTCCTCCGCAGCCCGTAATCCCCAGCAGGAGCAGCGCCGCCAGGAGAAGGGCCGCAAAGCGCGTGGGTCGATGCTTCATAAATCATCCCTCCATAACAAATTTGGTTTCGTAAAGTTTCGCTAATTGAAAGTTTACGCACAACGCACAAAAAAGTCAAGGAAAAATTTGCGATTTTTTGTGTTTTTCTGTTTTACACATATATGAACTCCCATTTTTGTGAAAACCGCCAACCCATGCAAATCTAAACTTAGCGAAACTTTCGAAAAACTTCCTGGCCGTCCTTGCATTTTTGATGGAGATACCGTATAATAAATGAAACTAACGCATCCCGCCGGAGAGGAGTTGAGGAAAAATGGCTACAATGGACGATATCGCCCGCCGTCTGGGCATCTCCAGAGGCACGGTTTCCAAAGCTCTCAGCGGCGCGGCGGATGTGAGCGAAACAATGCGAAAGTCCGTGGTGGAGACAGCGGTGGAGCTGGGGTATTCCCGAATCAGCCGGACGGGAGAGAGCCGGCGGGTATGCGTTTTTGTGGAAAATATGGCCTATGAGAAACCGGAGGATTTCGGCTGGGAGATCATTACCGGTTTCCGGAAATTGGCGGAACCCGGCGGGTATCAGGTGGACATCGTCCCCTTGACCGAGGAATTGCAGCGGTCCATCCCCTACGATGAATACATGCTGCGCAGCGGCTACCAGGGGAGCCTTTTCCTGGGGCTCTCGCTGCTGGATCCGTGGATGGCGGATTTCAGGACCTGCGCCGCCCCCACAGTGCTCTACGACAACCAGGTCAGGTCAAACCCCGCCGTCACACAGGTAGGCATTGACAATATTGAGGGTATGGATCTGGCGGTAGCCCGCCTGAAGGAGCTGGGCCACCGGAAGGTCGGATATCTCAGCACCGCCCTGGGCTCCTACATTTATCAGGCCCGGTATGCGGCCTTCTTCCACGCGCTGCGGCAAAACAAGCTGCCCGCCCAGCGGGAGCTGGCGGGGTATGCGTTCCGGCTGACAGAATGCCTGGAGAAGCACCTCCCCCGGCTGCTGGACAGAGGATGCACGGCCATCATTTGCTCCCACGACCTGTTGGCGCACATGCTGCTGATCCACTGCCTGGAGCTGGGCATCTCCGTGCCCGGGCAGCTGAGCGTCATCGGCTTTGATGATCTGCCGCTGTGCCAGTATACCATACCGCCGCTCTCTACTGTCCGGCAAAATCGGACAGAACTGGGCAAAAGCGCTTTTTACGCCCTCTCCAGCCTGATCGAGAGGACGCCTATCAGTACGCTCCTGCTCCATGCGGAGTTGGTCGAACGGCGGTCTGCGGGGCCCGGGCCGGATCGGGAAACAACAGAACAGCAGTAAGAGGGAGCGGCGAAAGCCGCTCCCTCTGCCGCGTGTCAACAAAGCGGCTGATCCACTTTTTCCAGAATACATAATACCATGCAGGGGCGTTTTCCCAGGCGCAAACTCCCACGAGGACTTTTATAGCTCCCGCATCAGGTGAAAGCTCTGCATCAACTGCACCGCGCCGTATCCCCACTGGTTGTTGGGGTAGGTCATATCCGCCCGCCGCAGGCAGCCCCGGATCAGATAGGCCCTGATCTGGTAGGTGCTCATGGCAGGGTCATTTCCATCGCGTATCCCCCACTGAAGCAGCAGCCCGCAGATCCCCGCCAG
The DNA here is from genome assembly GCA_947177115.1 of uncultured Clostridia bacterium. Taxonomy (GTDB): domain Bacteria; phylum Bacillota; class Clostridia; order Oscillospirales; family Oscillospiraceae; genus Pelethomonas. The sequence goes on along the minus strand of CAMWTG010000041.1, from coordinate 1,753 downwards.
CACCGCCACCGCCGCACTGGTGCCGCTCATAACGCCGGGGCCATAGGGGTAAATCCCCCCTACCCCCACGCCGGGCGCCACCAGATCAGGCAGCACCCTGCCGTCCCAGGCGGGTCCCCGGGAGCTTTTGGCGTAGAGGCTCTTGCTGGCGCTGTCGTAGGCCCCGCAGCAGAGAACGCCCACAGCGGAGGCGGGGCTGGTGATCGTGCAGTCCGGCGAAGCGGCCAGAAACTCCACAGAGGGCGCCACAAACCCCGTCATGGGCAGCCACACCTGGTAGCTCCCGTTAAGCAGGATATCCCCGTGGAGCCGGATGGTCCACACGCCGGGGGTGGCCCCCAGGATCCGGATCACCGACAGCTGCCCGCCGCTGCCCTCCACCGGGAAGTGATACTCGACCTGTACCCGCGCCGCCTCCAGCACCAGCTTCACATCGGCGGCGGGACCCGTCCCCGGCTTGGCGGGCACCCGGCCCACCAGTTCTCCGGAGGGGGAGCGTACCGACAGCGAAATGCGGTCGGCTACCGTATTCCATACCGCCAGATATACATCCCCCGCGTTTTCTCCCACCTTCAGATCCACCTGTCCCGGCTCCTCCCCCGGCCGGAGCATGCCGCCGGTATGGTGCCTGGCTTCCGCCTCGTTGCCCGCCGCCGCGCACAGACATACCCCTTTCTGAATGGACACACCGCTCAGGTACTCTTCAAAGACGCTGTATCCATCGTGGCTTCCGGCGTTGGTACCCAGGCCGATACAGATCGCCGCCGGACGGCCCAGCTCCCGGGCCTTCCGGAGGATATACTCCACCCCCAGCATCACGGCGCTGGACTCGTAGGCGTTGTTCTGGTCCGCCGGGACGCAGTATTTCTCCCGGTAATAGGGCCGGGCTTTTTTCAGCTTTACGGCGATGATCTCCGCATCCGGGGCCGCGCCGGTAAACTCCTCCGTCTGCCGCCCGGCGGCCACCGAGGCCAGGAAGGTGCCGTGGCCGTCCTCGTCCCGCTGGGGCACCAGCTCATAGGGATTCTCCGAGGCCAGGGCGGCATCAATGTCCGCTTTGCTGTACTCCCGGCCCAGGACAAACCCGGCGGGAGGCTCCCCTTCGGCAGTCTGGTCGTAGATGTACTGGATCTTGCTGCTGCCGTCCTCGTATCGGAAGACGTCCTGGGTGTAGTCGATGCCCGTATCCACAAAGCCGATGAGCACCCCCCTGCCCTTCAGGTTCAGATAGGGCTGGCTGTGGACCTGCAAAACCCCCGCCGCCTCCAGGGCGGGGCGGTCCAGCAACCCCAGCACCACCGGGACGGAGCTGACAAAGGCAGTTCCCAGCGCCTCCTCCAGCCGGCGGAAGTTTTCCGCCTTGACATACCCCAGGACGTACCGTCCGGAGAGCATTTGCCCCACCACTACATCGGCGGAGTTTTTCGCGTAGTCAAAAAAGGCATCGGTAGCCCGCGTAACGAAATCCACGGTATCCGGCGCATGGATGAATTCCAGCGCTTCCGGCGACAGACGCATGGTTCAGATCCCCCTTTCAATATGTCCGACCAGCTCGTTCATGGTCCCGCACAAATTCAGCCTGCCATAGCCCCACTGCGGATTGGGATACGTCAGGAATGGACTGCGCAAAGCCCCCTTACACAGGAACGCCTTCACCCTCTGGACGAAGAGAAAGGGATCGTTGCCATGGACAAGGCCCCACACCATCATCACCCCCGCCGACCCGGAGACGAAGGGCGCGGCCATGCTGGTG
>CAMWTG010000040.1 GCA_947177115.1 uncultured Clostridia bacterium | reverse complement strand
CTGTGCCTCTTCGGGGGCGTTAAATTGGGCGAGCTGCTGCCGATGGCCTTCTTCTGACTGCTGATTGTGTCCTATTACGGACTGTTCGAGAAAAACCGGAAGAGCAACCACCTGGACCTGCGGGACATTGTGACGGCCTTTCAGTGGAACATCCCCGTGTGGGCGCTGTGCCTGCTGGGCGCGGTAGGGCTGGCGGGCTACTACTACCTGGCCCGCACCGGGCATGAGACCAGCGTTGCCGTCTCCGATGTGGAGATGATCTTCCGCAACGACCTGGAGACCCTGCTGCTGGCCAGGCCGAGGACCAAGGAATTCCTGGTGGCCTTCCCCGGCATCATGCTGGCGGTGTACTGCGCCGTGCGGCGGCTGCCCTTCTGGACGGCCCTGTTCGGTCTGGCGGGGACCATCGGGCTCACCAGCGTGTGCAACACCTTCATGCACATCCGGACCCCCCTGTATCTGGGGTTCGTCCGCACGGCCTATTCCCTGGTGCTGGGGATCGCGGTGGGCGCGGTCTTTATCCTGTGCTTTGAGCTGCTTCTCCGGATTACCCGCAGGCTGGTGAAAATATACGTGAAGGCGGATCGGAAATAGACATGTATCATATACTGATATCGGGATATTACGGCTTCAACAATATCGGCGATGAGTCCATCCTCCGCACGGTCATTGATAACCTGCGGGAAAAGCTCCCCCATGTGGAGATCACCGTCCTGTCCCAGTCCCCGGCCCAGACGGCGGAGAAGTACGGCGTCCGGGCAGCACGGCGGATGAACCTGTGGGATATCTTCCGGTCCATCTGGCGCTGCGACATGCTCCTCTCCGGCGGCGGCAGCTTATTGCAGGACGCTACCTCCAGCCGCAGCATCCTCTACTACCTGTTCATCCTCCGGCTGGCCCAGCTGCTGGGGAAACGGACCTTCATCTACTCCCAGGGCATCGGCCCCATTGCCGGGAAACGAAACCGGCGGTACACCGCCTTCGTCCTCAGCCGGACCGACGGCATCGTGGTCCGGGATGGAAAGAGCCGGGACCTGCTGCTGGAGCTGGGGGTCCCCGGCGGGCTCATCCACGTCACCGCCGACCCGGTGATCCGGGTCAAGACGCCGGGGCCGGAGCTGGGCCTGCAGATCCTGGCGGAGGAGGGATGCCCCCGGCGGGAGGGGCATCTTACCGTAGGCTGGGCCGTCAAGTCCAGAAAGCCCAACAAGTCCTTTCTGCAGGAGGTGGAAAAATGCATCCTCTGGCTCCGGGAGGAGTACGGCGCGGACTCGGTGCTGATCCCTTTTTTTCACGATGAGGACGTTGGCATCTGCCAGGCGGTGGCGGAACACCTGGACGGCCAGGCCGGCTGCCTCCGGAAAAAGCACCTGTCGGAGGAGACGCTGTCCATCATCGGCTGCATGGACGTGCTGGTGGGGGTCCGGCTCCACTCGCTGATCTACGCCGCCGTCATGGGGGTGCCCATGATCGGCGTGAGCTATGACCCCAAGGTGGAATCCTTCCTCTCCTCCATCCAGCGGCCCGCCCACCTGACGGTGGAGAATTTCACCCTGGCGGCCTTTCAGGCGGCCTTTCGGGACGCTGTGGAGCACCGGGAGGCGATCCGGGAGGCCACCGGGCAGTGCCTGGACAGCCTGATCTCAAAATTGGATCAGAACGAGGAACTTATCAGAGCAATCATGGAGCGTTGAAAGTGAAAGAAAACAAAACCATTCATGTCATCGGTACCGTGACGCTGGTCACGCTGTTCGCCAAGCTGCTGGGCATCGTCCGGGAATCGCTGCAGGCCAGGGCCTTCGGCACCCAGATCGCGGCGGATCTGTACACCACCGCCAACAACAATACCATTTATCTCTTTACCACGGCGGCTTACGCCCTGTGTATCGCCGCCGTGCCCATCCTTACCCCCAGGCTCCGCCGGGACCGGAAGGAGGGCTATGACACTGCCAGCAACCTCATCACCATCTCCGTGGTGCTCAGCGCCATCGCAGCGGCGGTTTGGGTGGGGGCCACCTTTGTCCCCGCGCTGGCGGACCGCCTGTGGGAGGGCGGCGGACAGGAGGCGGCCCAGCTGGCCGGGTATATGCGGATCATGATCCTGACCCTGCCGGTGATCGTGCTGACCTATCTGCTGGTGGCCCTGTTCCAGTCCCTGGAGCACTTTGTTCTGCAGGGCAGTATGTCCATCCCCTACAACCTGGCGCTGATCGCCTTTCTGGCCGTCTTTGCCGGGCGGCTGGGCGTGGGGGGGTACGTGATCGCGGTGGCCCTGGCGTGGCTGCTGCAGCTGGGCATGACGGCGCCCTACGCCCTCAAGGAGCATTACCGCTACCATCCCATCCTGGATCTCCGGGCGGACTATGTCAGGACCTTCCTGAAGACCGCCGTGGTGACGGTGCTGACCACGTCCATCTTCCTCTTCTGCTATCTGCAGGATTCCGCCATGACGGCCCAGCTGGCCGGCAGTCCGGTCAGCGCCTTCTACTACGCGGATAAGCTGTTCACGCCCCTGACTACTACGCTGGTCTACTCCATCAGCACCGTGCTCTTCCCCCAGTTCAGCGAGAAGTTCACCCAGCAGGACCGGCCCGCTTACCTCCGGTATATCTGGAACATGCTGCGGGGGACGCTGCTGCTGATCTTGCCCATGTCCGCCGTGCTGGCGGCGTTCGGTACGCCGATCGTCAAGGTGCTGTTCGAGGGCGGCAGCTTCGATGCCGCCTCCACTGCCGCCACCGGGAGCATTTTTACCATTTACGCCCTGTCCATGGCAGGGTTCTGCGCCCTGGACCTGCTGAGCAAGGCGTACTATACGATGGAGCAGACGCTGACGCCCCTGCTGGTCAACGGAGGGGTCCTGCTGTGCAACTGGGGGCTGAACCGGCTCCTGGGCCCCCGCTGGGGCGGGGCCGGGCTGGCCGCGGCCACGGCGGCGTCCATCACCTTGGGCGGCGCGGTAATGGCCGCGCTGCTGCTGCGGGGGACCTCCGGCGTTAAGCTTATGCCGCTGCTGAAAAGCGGGGCGGCGGCGCTGCTCATGGGCGGCGGGCTGTGGTTCGTTACGGGACTGGTCCTGAACGGCCTGGAGGGTAAGGCCGTGCTGGTAGCCAAGTGCGTGGGGCTGGGCGCGGCGGCGGCGGCGGTATACGCCGCGCTGCTGGCGGTCACCCGGCAGGAGGACTTCCGGGAGCTGCTGGCGAAGTACAGAGGGCCGAAGGAGCAATAAATGAACGCATTGACAGGGAAGAGGCAGCCGGATTTTCGGCTGCCTCTTCCCTATGAGAAAGCGGGGGATTGTTTTCGGATAGAAAGCCGAGGTCTGCTGAGGGCCGCCTCGTTAACCAAGATAGGGCGGCTCCCGGTTTGTCATATCGATGGATCACAGCGATGACCTTGCCGGTAAAGCTGGCAACGGCGCGGTCAACACCCAGGATATAGGCGTTCTGGTCCTCGCCGTCCGATGCGGGAACGCCTGCGATATAACCGTAGTTAATCGGGTAGCGGATATCTCCATGCCTAGGGTGGAAGCTCCCAAGGGGACGGTCAACGGTCACCGTTACGGTCTTCCCGATCACGCCCGTCATTCAAAGGCCCCCTCCACGCAGCCGGACTGCAGGATATGGTCCCGCGCTGCCTGCAGGAACGCCTTCTTGCGGGCGCCGGGCTTCAGCTCCAGCCGGCAGTCCAGCGCGTACACGGTGAACCGGTACCAGTGGGTGGAGCCTCTGGGAGGCTTGGGTCCCGCATACCGGTGGCGTCCGTAGGCAACGCCCTGTCTGGCGTTGCCCAGGGAGGGCACGGTCTTTCCCGCGGGGATCCCCGCCTTGATCCGCTGGGCGGCGGGAATGTTCCAGATGACCCAGTGGGTAAAATCCCGGATGGGGTGGTTCATGTCCTCCAGGGTAATAGCCAGAGTCTTCGCCCGGGGCGACAGGTTCCAGATCAGAAATTCCGGCGATATATCCTGCCCCCTTCCGGTATGTCCAATGGGGATCAGTCCGCCGTCATCGATCCCCACACAGTCAAAATCCAAGAGTTGCTCCTCCATATGTCCTCCTACCGTCCCGCGCCGTTAATCCGCCGCAGGTTCTGGATCGTATATAATGTCAGGCTCAACAGTATGCTGGCCACGCCCGCCGCCACCAGCGGCGCGGAAACCGCCGGAGGGATGCCGAACCAGACGATATGGACAAAGATCACAGCGTACAGTACGCAGGTGGCCAGTTTCCCATGCCACGCGGCGCTGTATACCGCCCCCGTCCGCCGGATGACCAGCAGCCCCATGAAGGTCATGAACGTCTCCTTGGCCACCAGAACCCCCAGCAGCCACCAAACCGCCTGGAATCTGGTCAGCAGGCAGGCCAGGGCTGCCGTCTGGGTCAGCTTGTCCGCCACCGGGTCCAGCACCTTCCCCAGCTCGCTGACCATATGGAACCGCCGGGCAATAAAGCCGTCCGCCACATCCGTGACTCCGGAAAGCACCAGCGCCCACGCCGCCAAGGGATAGTCCCCCTTTCCGCAGTACAGCCACACGATCACCGGCACCAGCAGCAGCCGGAAGGCGCTGAGCAGATTGGGGATGGTGAAAATTTGTTTGTTCTTGTCTTTGGCCGATTCCGCCATGGATCCTCGCCTCCGATTGCTTTCCACAAATTGGGCTCGCCCCATACTATAACCAAATCCGGGCGGCACGTCAAGGGTGCGGTGGGAAATTTAAAAAATTTGAAAAGATATGGTCGATACACTTGAGGAGTAGTAAAAAGCAGGCCGCCGGTTCAATGCGCCGACGGCCTGCCTTTCTGTCATTGGGCAGCGCTTATTTTGCCTCTGCTTTTCCGGTTACCGTCCGGAGCGCCGCCAGCGTGCAGACTGTCAGCACCGCGCCCAGAAGCAGGCAGATGACCGCATTCTGCACAAAGCCCGCGACAACGAAGCATACAAAGCTCACCGCCGCCACGGTGATGGCGTAGGGCAGCTGGGTGGACACATGGATCACATGGTCGCACTGGGCTCCGGCGGAGGCCATAATGGTGGTATCACTGATGGGAGAGCAGTGGTCCCCGCACACGGCCCCCGCCAGACAGGCGGAAATGCCGATGGTCAGCAGGGTGCTGCTGGGATCGAAGACGGAGACGACAATGGGGATCAGGATGCCGAAGGTGCCCCAGCTGGTGCCGGAGGCAAAGGCCAACAGGCAGGCCACCAGGAAGATCACGGCGGGCAGCAGACTGTACAGCCCCTTGGACGCGCCCACCATGGCGGCTCTGACAAACTCGTCCGCTCCCAGGGCGCCGGTCATGCTTTTCAGGCTGACAGCCAGGGTCAGGATAGTGATGGGAGGCACCATGGCGATAAAGCCCTTGGGCACGCAGGCCATGGCTTCCTTAAAGCTGAGCACACGGCGGGCTACCAGGTAGATCACGATGAGGACCAGCGCCACCAGACCGCCCCAGGGCAGTCCCACAAAGGCATCTGTATTGCCGAAAGCGCCGATAAAGTCGCCGGCAAGGCTGTCGTCCGTCCAGGGCGTTGCGCCGAAGAAGCCGCCCACGTAAAGCATACCCACGGTACACAGAACAAACAGGATGATCACGGGGATGATCAGGTCTATGACCCGGCCCTTGGAGTTGCCCATCTCGGTCCCGCTGTTCTCCAGAGCGCCCAGCTGGCCCTTCAGCCGGGCATTCATCTCGTGGAGCTTCATGGGGCCGTAGTCAAACTTCATCACGGCCAGACCGATGATGAACACAAAGGTCAGCAGGGAGTAGAAATTATAGGGGATCGCCCGGATAAACAGCTGGATGCCGCTGACGCCGGTGTCCAGATCGGCGGCCACGCCGGAGACGGCGGCGGCCCAGGAGGACACGGGGGCGATCATACACACCGGGGCCGCGGTGGCATCGATCAGATAGGCCAGCTTCTGCCGGGAAATCTTGTGCCCATCGGTGACGGGGCGCATGACGGAGCCCACGGTGAGGCAGTTGAAATAGTCGTCAATGAAGATCAGCACGCCCAGCACGAAGGTGGCCAAAATGGCCCCCATCCGGGTCTTGATGCTGCGCTCCGCCCAGCGGCCAAAGGCGGCGGAGCCGCCGGAGGCGTTGACCAGAGCTACGATGATGCCCAGCAGCACCAGGAAGAGGAAGATACCGGCGTTGCCCTCAATGGCCGAGACGAGTCCATCGCTGACAATGGTGTTCAGTGTGTCCACCGGGGAAAAGCCGCACTGGAACAGGGCGCCCACCAGGATGCCGATAAAGAGGGACGAGTACGCCTCCTTGGTGATCAGGGCCAGGCCGATGGCCACAATGGGGGGCACCAGGGCCCAGAAGGTGGCGTACATACCGGACGCGGCGGCATCGCCGCCATCGGAGGCGAAGGCGGTAACCGCCAGCGCCATGCAGGCCAGCGCCGCCAGTACGGCGGCCAGCGTCCTGCGGTTTCTTGTGGTTGACATGGGTCGTTTCCTCCTAAAAACAAAAATCAGTCATGACTTCCATCATGACTGAACACACACAACCGCATGCCTGCGTCATGACAGCACTCCACGTTTCCGTGACAGTCCGCCGGATATTTTCCGGCGGCCCAGCCTGCCGTCCGCCAGACAGCGAACGACTGCTTCGGCGGCTTTCCCTTTCCCTCCCCACGCTGTCTGACGTGTCCGGGGAGCTACTAATGGCAGCCGCGCCTCTATCATAACCGTATTTCCAGGCGTTTATCGCCTGATTGGTGCTTATTATAGCCTGCTTTTGGCATTTGTCAAGACAAAAAAGCGGATTTTGTCAGAAATGGGCAAAATTCGCCTCCCAGACAGCGCCCCGTCATAAATAATCACGAAATCCAGCCGGGATCATTTCCCCGTCAGCGCCTGTTCCGCGTCCCAATACGTCCGGAGGGATATCGCCTTACAGCAAAAAACGCCGGATGATCCCCTCGACCCCATCGTGGTTGTTGTCCCGCTCCGTCACATAGTCCGCCGCCGCCTTGGCCTCCGGGATGGCGTTGGCCATGGCGGCGCCCACGCCGGCGGCGCGGATCATGGAGACATCATTGCTCTCGTCCCCAACGGCCACGGCATCGCCCATATCGATCCCCAGCCGTTGGCACAAGGCCTCCACGGCGGAGCCTTTATTGACCCCTGCGGGCACTGCCTCCAGGAAATGCCGGCTGGAAAAAAAGCAGTCCGCCCGCCCCGCCAGTTCCGCGTCCATCCACCGCTTCATCTCCTCCAGCGGCTCCCGGTCCTGATAATCGATCAGCAGCGCCTTCACCGGCATCTCGGACAGGTCCCGGCGGACATCCCCGATCCGCCGCCACGCCAGGCCGATGGCGGCGCAGTAGCGCGCCGTGTTCCCCTCATCGCACCGGGGCTCAATGACCACGTCCTCCCGGTCGTAGGTCTGTATGTAGATACCCCGCCGGGCGGCCTCGTCATAGATCCGGTACAGCACGTCCGGTTCCAAGGTCTCCCGATGAACGGTCCGCTCTTTGGTGCAGTCGTAGACCGCGCCGCCGTTATAGGCGATCACGCAGCATCCTTCTCCCGCCAGTCCCAGCCGCCTGGCCTGTGCCAGCGAGCTTTTCAGGGGCCGGCCGGAGGTGACCACGATCCGGTGTCCCCGGGCCAGAGCCTCATCCAGGGCCCGCCGGTTGCCGGGCGTGATCTCTTTCCGGTCATTGAGAAGAGTGCCGTCCAGATCCAGAAACAGGATTTTGGGTCCCATGGTCAAGCCTCCTAATAAATGGTAAGGGTTCCGGCCAGGCCGTCCAGACGGGCCATGCGCCCGTGGTACTCCGGCTCCAGACTGTAGCCCACGCCGCAGATGGCCGGGATGCCCAGCAGCTTGGTCAGCAGGGCGGCGTGGCTGCGGGGGGAATCCTGACGGATGACAATGGCAAGCACCTGCTCCCGGTCCAGTTCAATGAACTCCGACAGATTCAGATCATCGGCGGCCAGGATGGCGGGGCCTCTGGGCATCGCGCCGCCGGAACCGGCGCCCGCTAGACTGCGCAGCAGCCGCCAGGTCACGTCCAGCACGTCCGCGCCCCGCTCCCGCATATAAGGGTCATCCATCACCTCAAAGAGAGCGGAAAACGCCTTCCCAGTCTGCTGCACAGCGTATTCCGCGCAGCACTGCTCCCCGTGGAGGAGCTCCACGATATGCTGGACATAGTCTTCGTCCTCCAGCAGCATGGCGTGGGTGGCAAACACCTGGGCGGCGCCGTCCCCCACGTCCCGGCGGCAGCGGGCCACCAGAGCCTCCAGCTGCGCCCTGGCCTTTGCCTGCGCCTCGGCCAGCCTGCTTTTTTCCCACTCAGGGTCTGCTCCTGTGCACTTGGCGGCGGCGGCGCCTACCCGGTGGTAGCAGTGCAGCCGCCCCCTCACGATCCCGGCGCAGACGCCCCTGCCCAACAGCTCGATCACAGCCGATCCCTCTTTTCCTCTCTCCGGCTCAGAGTTTTTTTTATTGTAACAGAGTTTGCGCCAGCTTTCAACTATAATTTCTATGCATTCTGCGGAAAGGCGGCCTGTCATGGTCATGCCCTGGCGCATATTGTGGAAGGAGAAATCAAACAGTTGGGAGGAAAACCCATGGCTAACACGACCCATTTTTTTCTCGGCGCGAACAGCGGACAGGGATTTCAGAATTTGTTCCAACGTTTCTGCGCCCCTGAGGATCACTTCGATCTGCTAATCCTGAAAGGCGGCCCCGGCGCGGGAAAATCCACCATGATGCGGACCATTGGTCAGGCAATGGAGGAGAAGGGGGAGCAGGTGGAGTATCTGTATTGCTCCGGCGATCCCGGTTCCCTGGACGGCGTACATATCCCCCGCATCCGCACCGCCATAGTGGACGGCACCGCGCCCCATGTGATCGAGCCCAAATATCCCGCCGCTGCGGACCGCTATGTGAACTTAGGCCAATTCTATGATATCGCCGCCGCTAAAGCCGCCCGCTCCGATATAATCCGCTGCAGTCAGGCGGGCGCCGCCGCCTACCAGCGGGCCTATCGGGCGCTCGGCGCGGCACGGCAGATGGCGGACAGCGCCGCCGCCTTAGTAGCGGAGGGGCTGGATACGGAAAAGCTGCTCCGCCGCACCGATGGCATCATCGGCAGGGAACTGCGGGGCAAAGGCCCTGGCGGCAGGGATGAATACCGCTTCCTTGGCAGCCTTACCTGCCGGGGGCCTGTCTGGCGGTTTGACTCCGTCCAGACTCTTTGCTCCAAAGTTTATCAGCTTCAGGACGCCTACGGCCTGGCCGCGCCCATGCTCCAGCGGCTCCATGCCGCCGCATCGGTCAGAGGCTTTCGGGCTATTGTCTGCCCCGACCCGGAGCATACGGACCGCGTGCAGCACCTGCTCCTTCCGGAGCTGGATCTGGCTTTCGTTACCAGCCGGGAAGGCATGGAATATACCGGACCGGCCTATCGGCGGGTACGGCTGGACGCCATGGTGAACGCCGCTCATTATAAGCGGTTCAAAGCCCGCCTCCGCTTCTCTGCCCGCGTGGCCAATGCCCTTCGGGAAGAGGGGCTGGACGCCCTTCGGGAGGCGAAGGCCGCCCATGATCAGCTGGAAGCTGCCTACCATCCTCATGTGGACTTCGATGGCGTAAACCGGCTGGTCAACGAGGAGCTGACGCGGATCGAGAGCTATCTCTGATCCTCCTCTTTCCGGTACGGCAAAAAAAGCAGGCGGCTTTTGCCACCTGCTTTTTGCTATGCATTTTATCCTCACATTACATCTGATACTCTTTCTTCAAGAAAAAACATCAGTGCCTGGGATTCTCCTTCACGACCTGCGCCGCTTGAATCAACGCGGTGCGCACATCGGTCAGATGTTGGATCCGCATAGTATCCGCTTTGCTGATCGCGCCGCCTGCCGGAGTCACCACATACCGGGGCGGCAGATGATTAAGCGCATGGGCGGCAACATCGTTCAAACATTGCTCACAGGTACAGCAGCCAAGGCTGCTCCTCATAACCTGCAGTTCTCCTTCCACGAACGCTTCCATCATATTTTCATACTTTTTCAAGATGACCCCTCCTTTCTTTCCGTTATACCACTTTGACCGGTCATTGTCAATGAAATTATTGCAAAGTCAGGACCTTGGCCTAGAACCGCTCTCACGGAAATCCATTTTTGCAGAGATCTGTCTTGTAGGGGCTGATGTCTCATCGGCCTGTCTTGCTGGAACTGCCACTCTGCCATTAAACAGCCCGATGAGGACATCGGGCCGTACCAATATGATGTCATTTCCTAAAAAAGATTTCCCTGGACCGAGCTTGCTGCCTTGACTTTTTCCGGTAAGAGGTCTATGATAAAAACTTAATTTTTTTATTCCGCAGGCTGTTTTCCCTGCGGAAACAAGGAGGGGTATTTGTGTCCGTCAAATATATTTTCGTCACCGGAGGCGTGGTGTCCGGCCTGGGCAAGGGCATCACCGCCGCGTCCTTGGGCCGCCTGCTAAAGCAGCGGGGCCTGCGGGTCCGGGTCCAGAAGCTGGATCCTTACCTCAATGTAGACCCCGGCACTATGAACCCTTACCAGCACGGAGAGGTTTTTGTTACCGATGATGGGGCAGAGACAGACCTGGATCTGGGCCACTATGAGCGGTTTATCGATGAAAATCTGGATATCAATTCCTCCGTCTCTTCCGGCAAGGTGTACTGGGACGTGCTCAACCGGGAGCGCCGGGGAGACTATCTGGGGGGCACGGTCCAGATCATCCCCCATATCACCGGAGAGATCAAGCGCCGCATCTATCAGCTGGACACCCCGGATACGGACGTGGCCATCGTGGAGATCGGCGGCACTGTGGGCGATATCGAGAGCCAGCCTTTCCTGGAGTCTATCCGCCAGGTGGCTGCGGAACGGGGGCGGCACAACGTCATGTTCATCCACGTCTCCCTCATCGTCTCCATCCCCGGCACTGGAGAGCTGAAGAGCAAGCCCACCCAGCACTCCGCCAAGGAGCTGCTGAGCCTGGGCATCCAGCCGGATGTGATCATGTGCCGCTCCGATGCACCGGTGCCCCGGGATATCCTGGAGAAGATATCCCTATTCTGCAATATCCCCGTGGACCACGCCATCCCCAATCTGACGGCGGAGCTGCTCTACGAGGTGCCGCTGATGCTGGAGCGGGAGGGTCTGGCGGACGTGGTGGTCCGGCGGCTGGGACTGATCTGTCATATGCCGGACCTCACGGAATGGGCCACCATGGTCCACAGGGCCAAGCATCCTGCTGGTACGGTGACCATCGCTCTGGTAGGCAAATATGTGGCCCTTCACGATGCCTACCTCTCCGTAGCGGAGGCGCTGACCCACGGGGGGATCGAAAACGGCGTCAAGGCGGACATCCGCTGGATCGACAGCGAAACGGTAACGGAGGAGAACGCCGCCCGGCTGCTGGACGGCTGCGCCGGCATCCTGGTGCCCGGCGGCTTTGGCAGCCGGGGCGTGGAAGGCAAGATTGCAGCCATCCGGTACGCCCGGGAAAACGGGATTCCCTTCCTGGGCATCTGTCTGGGAATGCAGATGGCCGTTGTGGAGCTGGCCCGGAACAGGGCTGGATTCGCCGATGCCCATTCCAGCGAGCTGGCCCCGCACACCCTGCATCCGGTCATTGATCTGATGCCCGATCAGACCAATGTAACAGAGAAAGGCGGCACCATGCGGCTGGGGATCTATCCCTGCGTCCTGGCTGCCGGGAGCCGCGCTCTGACGGCCTACGGCCAGCCCCATATTGATGAGCGGCACCGCCACCGGTACGAGTTCAACAACGACTACCGGGAGGCCCTGACGGAGGCGGGGATGGTCCTCTCCGGGCTGTCCCCCGATGGGCAGCTGGTGGAGGTCGTGGAGCTGCAGGATCATCCCTGGTTCGTGGGCGTACAGTTTCACCCGGAGCTGAAAAGCCGGCCAAACCGGGCCCACCCGCTGTTCCGTGAATTCATTGCCGCCGCCGTGCGGCAGGCGCGGGACTAGCCCGTCCCGCAGGAGTCCGGTATTCTTCCCTGCTCCGCAGCCAGGAAAATCAATTTAGTGGAATGTGTGCAAAATTGTAGAACAGGTGGGTGATACCCGCCTCTACAGGACAATGCCGCCGCAGCTTCTCACGGATAATTAATAAAAAATTTTACTCGCTCCACAACTATGATTCGGTATTCAGGGTAATTGAATGAGTGAAAAGATTATGAGCAAAGAGCAGCGGCAATGACTTTGTCAAGAAAAGAATCATCCAGCAAGCATTTGAATTGCTTATCAGAAAAGCTGCCCTTCACCAAGGACTGGGCCTTCAGGAGATTGTACGCCCAATGACGGAGGACATTCAGATTTTCAGCAGAATTGTCAGCCCTGGCCCTGCTTTCATCCTCTCGAAACTGCATATCCAAGACCCAATGGAGCTTGTCTTCAATGCCCCAATGACTGCGCTTTGCCTCCAATATTTGTGCAGCTGTCATCCCTTTGCAGCTGTAGATGAAGTAGTGGGCCTGCCTTGATTTCTTCCTATTCTCCTCTATTTCGCAGAAAATGACGCCAATTCCCTGTAAATTGGGCCACTTCTCCCGCCCGTCCAGCCACGAAATATCTTCGCAGGTGTAACAGCTCCTGCTCTCGAAGCGTCCATGCCTCTGGCTATGACTCTTGGCGTTGACAGACAGGATATGCTGGAATATCCGCTCGAGCAGATCCGTTTTTTTAAATCTCCGGCTATAGTTCTTCCCAAATGTTGAGAAATGCGGAATCGGATCATGGATATCCAGCCCCAGAAACCACCGGTATGCATTGTTCACTTCCGCTTCCCGTATCGTCTGCCGCATGCTTCGCAGATCAAACATGTACTGTATTACTGGACTGGCAGCTTGATCGGCACAACCGGATCGATGCTTGGCCGTCCGTTGTCCTCGCCATAGCTTCCCTCTACCATATCGTAGATAAAACTCCAATCTAACGCCGCCTCCAGCTTCCGTACCAAGTGGTCCTTTGGCGCCAGGTCATCCAGACTGATGATTTGTAATTGTTTCCGGTTCCCTGTGCTTTCTCTCGTCATCATTCCGATCCCCCCTTCTCTCATCTTCAATTGTACCATAATTTAAGGCCCTATGTACCCACTTTGTTGAGTGTATAGAGCCTTTTTTGTCTACAGTCTGAGGCGGGAGAGGTTTGCAAACCTCTCCCGCCTCTATTCTTAAAAATCTACGTCAATCGTAATACCACCGCGGCCATTTAATTTGTCCGCTAATTTCTCCAAAGCTTCATCTACGCTTTCTCGGCGGCAGATGAGAGCATTTGCTTTTGTTTCTCCACTGTCCCCAGCGCACACCACAAGATACGGCGCAAGGCGTTTTCATATTGTATATACTTTTGCGCTATCTTCTTTTGTCTGGCATACATTTCCTGTGGAGTAGGGCGGTTGTCCCCGCTGATAATGGCGAATATGTTTTCTTGTTCAATTATGCTCATTTCCTCTTTGAAAGAGAAAATAATGCTCTCAATAACTCTTTGAGTTTCGGACATTTTTCAATGTCTCCTTTCTGTGAATGTGTATTTTCAAGTTCCGCCTGTGACTTTCATCACGCTCCCGGAAGTTGGTTTTACCTCTCTATTTCCAACTTCCGGGAGCGTTTGCAAAGTCCCAGCAGTCACTTGGAAATTCTCTGATAGTGCTTCGTTAGCATCGTGATAGCAATTTTCTTATTTTATAATTTTATTATACCATAAAAATTTTTTCGCGGCAAGGAACGCGAATAGCGTCCAATTCTCCCACATTTCAAAACATTCTTGCTGCCTCATGTAAAAACACGTTGCAGCCACGTTCAAAGACGTTGCAGCTTCCTGAAAAATATTGCTTTCACGTCCTGTTTTCTTTCCCTGGCTCGGCGGCTGGAAAAATTGTATCTACACTTTCAATTTCGAGCGGGAGCGGGACTACCCCATACC